>QMOE01000411.1 GCA_003648125.1 Chloroflexota bacterium | reverse complement strand
TTATCGCTCCGTTTCTTCGACCAGCGTCCCACCGGCGAGCTGATGAGCCGCCTGACCAACGACATCGATGCCATCAACCGGGTGCTTTCACAGAGCATCATCAAGTTGGTTGCCAGCCTGTTGACCCTGCTGGGCATCGCCATCGTCATGTTGAGCCTGAACGTGTGGCTGGCGTTGGGGACTCTGATCATTACGCCCTTCATGCTCTGGCTCACGGCCTGGGTTGGGAAGCGTACCCGGCGGGGATTTCGGCAGGTGCAGGCCAATCTGGGCCGGTTGAATGTGGTGATGGAGGAGAACATCAGCGGCGCGCGCGTCGTGCAGACCTTTAGACGCCAGGGAGCGGTCATTGCCGAGTTCGATCAGGCCAACATTGCGGCGCGCGATGCGACCATCCGGGCGCAGTCCCTGATGATAGTCTTGCGGCCCCTGCTGACGATGTTCAGCAACATAGACATCGCCATCATCGCCGGCCTGGGCGGCTGGCTGGCGCTGCAAGGCATGGTCAGCGTGGGCGTCATCGCCACTTTTGTCCTCTATGCGCGTCGCTTTTTCGAGCCGCTGTTTACCCTGGCCGACTTGTACAACTCGATCCAGTCGGCCCTGGCCGGCGCGGAGCGAGTCTTTGAGACCCTGGATCAGCAACCTACGGTGCGCGACAGGCCCGACGCCGTCGCGCTGGATCGTTTCGCGGGCCGCGTGGCGTTCGATCACGTCAGCTTTGCCTACGAGCCGGACGTGCCGGTGCTCAAAGACGTCAGCCTGAGCCTGGAGCCGGGACAGGTGGTCGCGCTCGTGGGGCCTACTGGGGCGGGCAAGACGACCATCGTGAGCCTGCTGACCCGTTTTTACGACATTGACGAGGGCCGTATCTGGCTCGACGGGCACGAGATCCGTGATCTCGCGCAAGACTCCCTGCGCCGGCAACTGGGCATCGTGCTGCAGGACAACTTTTTGTTCTCCGCGACGGCGTTGGAGAACATCCGCTACGCACGTCTGGACGCCACCGACGAGGAGGTGATCGAAGCGGCAAAACTGGCCCGCGCCGACGACTTTATCCGGCGGTTGCCTGAAGGGTACCAGACCCAGCTATCCGAACGCGCCAGTAACCTGAGCCAGGGGCAGCGGCAGCTTCTGACAATCGCCCGCGCGCTCCTGGTCGACCCGCGCATCCTCATCCTCGACGAAGCCACCAGCAACGTCGACACCCGCACGGAGTCTCATCTCCAGGAAGCGTTGCGCAGCCTGATGATGGGCCGCACAAGTTTTGTGATCGCCCACCGTCTGAGCACTATCCGCAACGCCGACCTGGTGCTGGTGATAGACGACGGCCGGATCGTCGAGCGGGGCACGCACGATTCGCTCATGGCGCAAGGGGGCTTTTACCACCGGCTTTACACGAGTCAGTTCACCCCAGCCCAGGTATAGCCCTGGGCAACCATCCAGACCCTGAAGGTCCAAGACCTTCAGGGTCTGTTATGATGACAGGATAAGGAGGAGGACTCGTGCCGAATCGCCCGCCGGCGCTCCTGGCCGTCTTGGCCCACCCCGACGACGAGGCGTTCCGCTGCGGCGGAACACTGGCTCGGATGGCCCGCCGGGGCGTGCGGGTGCACCTGCTCACCGCCACGCGGGGCGGGGCCGGTTCGTGTGGCGACCCGCCGCTATGCACCCCCGAAGAACTGCCCGCCCTGCGCGAGCGCGAACTGCGCTCTGCCTGCGCTGCCCTGGGTATCGAACCGCCTGTGCTGTTGGACTACCGCGACGGCGCGTTAATCGAGGTGGACGAGGAAGAGGCTGTGGCCCAGGTGATGGGGATCATCAGGGAGTTGCGTCCCCAGGTATTGCTCACCTGGCCGCCCGACGGCGTCTCCGGCCACTCCGACCACCTGACCGTCAGCTGTTGGACGGACGTGGCTTTCCGGCGGATTGACGGCCCGCCTTGAGCGCGCCGGAAGAGAGGCGGCGGCTGTTCCTGGGGACGGAGCATTTTCGGCTGGCAACCTCGACCGGTTCAGAGAGAAATCCCTTGGCCCGGTTCGTGGAACATCGTGTATGAGGAGACGAACAGATGTCTGCGAACAGATCCCATAAACAACGAGCCGTTGCCATAGTTGCTGAGATCATCATGTTCATGGTCGTGGCCCCGTTCTCTCTCGTCGCAACCGCGTCCGCTCTCGATCAATGGTTGCAGTTACCTCGTTTTACCTGCGGACCGGTGAATCTTGTCGTTGGCCTGCTATTCGTCGTTCCTGGATGGCTGTTTGCCATGTGGTTCGCGCAAGCCCAATTCGCGCTGGGCGAGGGAATCCCGGTTTTTGCGACCCAAAAACTGATCGTGCAAGGCCCGTATGCTCACTGCCGCAATCCAATGGTTTTGGGCACCGATCTTTTTTACACCGGCATCAGTATCTGGATGGGTTCGCTCTCTGCTATCGGATTGACCATTCTCTTTGCAACTTTGCTCGCGGTGTATCACAAGGTGATCGAAGAAAAAGAACTAGAGGCGCGCTTTGGATCGAAATACCTGGAATACAAGCGGCGGACACCGTTTTTAATACCACGCCTGTAAAAGGAGGTAAATTACCATGAAAGGATCCATCAAACTATTCAGTGTCAAAGGAATCGAGATCAATGTGCATTTCACCTTCTTGCTCATCCTGATCTGGGGGGCTTATCGCTGGGGGGTGCAGGCGGGCGCGGGCGTGACCGGGGCCTTGTTCGGCGTCGCGGTCACGCTGCTCCTCTTTGCCTGCGTCACTCTACACGAGTTGGCCCACAGTCTGATCGCCATGCGCTACGGTGTGACAGTGCGGGCTATCAGTTTGCTCCCCATCGGCGGGTTGGCGCAGATGGAAGAGATGCCGGCCAAGCCGGCCCAGGAACTCAAGATGGCGCTGGCTGGGCCGCTGACCAATATCGCCATCGCTGTTCTGCTCATCTTGATCTGCCTGCCCCTGGGCATCCGTTCCACGATGGGGGTGGAGGAGCTCTCTCAGGTGCTGGGCACGGTGAGCTGGCGCGGGCTGATCGCCTATCTGGTCTCGGCCAACCTGACTCTGGGTCTGTTCAACCTGGTACCGGCCTTTCCCATGGACGGCGGGCGGGTGCTGCGAGCCTTCCTGGCCATGCGGATGGACTATGCCCGGGCCACCGCCATCGCCGTTCGCATCGGCCAGGGGCTGGCGATGCTGCTGGGGCTGTGGGGCTTTATGGGCGGTGGCTTTACCCTGATTTTCATCGCCATCTTTGTCTACCTGGGCGCAGGTCAAGAGGGCAGGATGGTGGAGGTAAAGAGCGTGCTGGAGGAGATGCAGGTTCGCCAGGCCATGTCCCATCCGGTGCAGACCCTGGCACCACAGATACGATAGCCAAAGTAGTGGAACTGATCTTGCAGGGCTTGCAGGCCGATTTCCCGGTGCTGGAAAACTACCGCCTGGTAGGGATGCTCACCGAAGGGGACGTGCTCTTGGCTCTGCACAAGCGGGGAGCAGACGTTCCTGTGGGCCAGGTGATGCGCCGCCAGTTCGTCGTCGCCCGGCCCGAAGAAACTCTCGTCGAG
>QMOE01000410.1 GCA_003648125.1 Chloroflexota bacterium | reverse complement strand
CCGGATACAGAAAATAGGACGCAGATGAACGCAGAAAACGCAGATTTTGTTAATTTCCAGGGCAGATCAGCGTGAATCTGCGTCAATCTGCGTCCGAATGTTAAATTTGTCGGCCAATCAGGTAACCTTGTCAAAATAGTCACGTGATTTTTACAGATTATATCACTTCCAATACGTATTTCTCGTTGTCGGGTTGTGCTATCCCTCTACATTAGTGAGGTCAATTGGCAGCGGCTTGCCCAGAACCGGTTCCGGGCGGCGCACGTTCACGTCCCACCAGGCCAGCGCCAGCGCCGGGTACTCGCGTGTCTGCCACATGATCCGTTTAATGGTATAGTTCTGCCGATCGGCGATGGCGACCACTCCGTCCACGTCGAGCGCGTCGCAGAGGTAGAGTGTGCGGGCGGCGTGGAACCGCTGAGTGACCAGCACCGCTTGCTCCACCCCGAAAATCGCCCGCGCCCGGTAGCAACTGTCGTAGGTGCGCCGGCCGGCGTAATCGAGTACGATGTCCTCAGCAGGGACGCCCAGGCTGATGGCGTACTCGAGCATGGCCTGGGGTTCGTTATAGTTCACAAAGCGGTTGTCGCCGCTAAAGAGCAGCTTGTGAACCACTCCGGCGTGGTAGAGGTCGGCGGCCGTGGCGACCCGGTCGGCCAGGATGGGGGTGAGCGAGCCATCGGCCCACAGGCCGGCGCCCAGGACGAGGGCGACGGCTTGCGGCGGCACGTCCTCGACGCGGGCGTATATGCGGCCGCGGGCCTTCCACTCGGCCCACAGCCGCAGCCCGCCCAAAAGCACGGCTATCGCCACCCCGCAGCCCAGGACGAGAAACCACAGCCGCTTTAGTGTTTTCAAGGCAGAGCCTCCACCACGTCTGCCAGCACATCAGCATCAGGAGCCTCTACAAAGGTCACATAGCGCGCCGCGCGGGAGATGCACACTGCTTCCGAGTTGGTCTCCCACCATTGGCCTGCCATACCCTCCGGCGGGGTCAGAGGTTGAGCCGGCAGGTAGCGATGGGGGATCGTCGCCACGAGTGCCCGCTCGAATTCTTCCGCCTCGGCGGTGTTGTCCCAAATCGTGCGCCAGACCTGCACCCGGCCTCCATCATCTCGCTCCCAGACGACGAATGTGTCGCCGCCCCAGCCGTCGGCGGCTTGCCAGGCTGTCTCCTGCGGCAGCAGCGTGCCCAGGTACAGGCCGGTGACGAACTCGCCCAGCGTATCTCGCAGGAGCATCTCCCATCCTTCGCCGAGCGCCGCGCCGAGATAGGGCACGACGATGTAAGCAGGGTCATCTTGTCCGTCCAGGTAACGCTCCGGGTGAAGCACTTGCTCCGTCGAGCGGGGTGGGGCGGTGTAGGCGTGGTTGATGGTTTCCCACCCCCCGGCCTGGAAGAGCGCGTCGGCAAACAAGTGGCCCTCCCTGTATGGGAAATTTTGCAGCCGCGTCCATGCCTCGTCGCTATCCAGTTCCTCCCCATAGCCGGGACGCTCCGCCTGCCGGAGAAGCGTGGTCAGATATTCCCAGTCAACCTCCGCCAGGTCTCTGTAGCGGTAAAAGGCCGTCAGCAGCGTCGCGTCTCCCTCGATCAGCGCCTCGGCGGCCAGTGTGCCGTCGCTGGTCGTGGCGCGGGCGGCCATTGCTCCCAGGTCAAAATGCTGATCCTGGAGGGCGTGGACGTGAGCGTGGGCCAGCAATGCCTGATCGTTGTTGCTGTTGACCGGATGGCCCGTGGCGATGTAGAGCTGTTCCTGCTCGGACACATAGACGCCCGCGGCCTGGTGGATGCGGATGGAGATGGACGCATCGGGCAGCAGTCCCAGGGCGACGTAGGGCAGCAGTTGGGTTTCCAGGTCGCGCCCGGTGTAGATTTGGCGGAGGAGCGTGGTCATCTCGCGCTCGTCGAGGAAGGTAAGCGGCACCTCGGCGCGGGGAGAGAGGGCGCGCTCCGTCTCCACCTGGTGGGCGATCTGGTCAAAGAGGCGGGCAGCCTGCACCTGGGACCAGATGCCTTCTTCGGGCAGCGGGGCGGAGGTGGGGGGTGGGGTGGTGATGATTGCAGTGGACGATGGCACGACGGGTGGTAGGGTGGCAGGTGGCTGATCTTGCAGGCTGTGGAGGGAAGTGACCACAAAGCCCGACAGCATGGCAAAGACGAGGACGACCGCTACGAGCATCAAGAGCACCGTAAGACGTTGCCTGGGTGTGAAGCTAGAAGCGTTCACGCCAGTGCCTCGCGCTGCTGCCGGATGAGACTGGCGATGGATAGCGCCACCGCGTCCAGCATGCGATCCAATGTCTCTCGTGAGAAGGGTGCACCTTCGGCCGTGCCTTGCACTTCTATCAAGCGACCATTCTCTGTCATCACCACGTTGAGGTCCACATTGGCGTCGCGGTCCTCGGTGTAGCACAGATCAACGCGTATCTCGCCACCCACCACGCCGATGCTGATGGCCGCGACCGGCGGCTTTAACGTCTCCGGCGCGATTATTCCCTGCTCGGCCAGGCGGCGCAGCGCCAGCGCCACGGCGACGTAGCCGCCGGTGATGGCGGCGGTGCGGGTGCCGCCATCGGCCTGCAGCACATCACAGTCCACGATCAGCATGCGCTCGCCCAGCAGATCGAGATCCACTCCGGCGCGCAACGAGCGCCCGATCAGGCGGCGGATCTCTTGCGTCCGCCCGCGCAATCCACCAGTCTCGCGGCGGCTGCGGGTGTGGGTGGAGCGGGGGAGCATGGCATATTCCGCCGTCAGCCAGCCGCTTCTGCGCCCGGTCATCCAGGCTGGCACCTGCTCCTCGACGCTGACGTTGCACAGCACGCGGGTCTGGCCGGCCTCGATCAGCACCGAGCCTTCGGGGTACTCGACGTAATCCAGAGTAAAGGTGACCGGGCGGAGTTCGTCCCATCGCCGGCCGTCGGGGCGGTTGGTCATAGGTTTTATGCTCTTTCTTCTTGCAAGCGTACTACGAAATCAGCGTGTTCCTGCGTGCCCAGTCCTCGCTGCAACGTAGCCAGTATCGCCGCCGGGTCGCCAGCCCAGAAAGCGTTCACGTCCAGCCAGAGGCCGGGAAAAATCTCGCTGTGTATCACGCCTTCCTCGTCCGGCGTCAGCGTCTCGTAGACTCCCTCGCGCAAGGCGAACCAATCAATACGCTGCTCGTACATCTGCACGACCAGGTACTCTGGCACCCCATTGCGGGCGTAGACACGACGTTTGGCGTGCAGATCATAGGCGGCGCTGCTGGCGGCGATCTCTACGATCAATTCTGGCGGGCCTTTGAGGTAGCCATCTGGGGTGAGATGTGATTTCCCATTGTATTCCGATTCGAGCCGCAGGAATGTATCGGGCTGCACCTCATTTTCAAAGTCCAACCTGACCGTGGCATTGTCGCCCACGTCGGCGCCGGGCGTCGCCACCATATAATTTCCTAACCAGATAACCATCCAGCTATGAGGCTGACTGTGCTTATCGTGTCGTATTGGCGAGGGCATATAGACAACTCCTTCGATCAGCTCGGCTTTTTTGATTTCGGGATGAGCGCGATAGCGCCGCT
>QMOE01000409.1 GCA_003648125.1 Chloroflexota bacterium | reverse complement strand
TGGATCAAGTTCAACAACCAGCCCGCGCCGCCCAAAGTAGGCGTCACCGCAGCCGAAAGCAGCACCTACACCGATTTTGCCCAGATCAACACCGGCGGCGTCAAGCCCGATGGCTCCGACGCGGTCAACGAGGTCACCTACCTGATCCTGGACGTGATCGAGGAGATGCGACTGTTGCAGCCCAGTTCTTCCGTCCAGGTCAGCAAGCAGAACCCCGATAGGTTCGTCAAGCGGGCGGCCAAGATCATTCGCACAGGGTTTGGCCAGCCCTCGGTCTTTAACACCGACGTGGTGGTGCAGGAGATGATCCGCGCGGGCAAGTCGGTCGTGGACGCGCGCTGCGGCGGCACCAGCGGTTGCGTGGAGACGGGGGCCTTTGGCAAGGAGAACTATAACCTGACCGGCTACTTTAACATGCCCAAGGTGCTCGAGATCACGCTCAACAACGGCGTTGACCCCCGCACAGGCCGCAAAATCGGATTAGAGACGGGCGACCCGGCGCAGTTCGAGAGTTTCGGCGAGTTGTTCGCCGCTTATGAGAAGCAGTTGAACTATTTTGTGGACGTCAAGGTGCGGGGCAACAACGTCGTCGAGCGACTGTACGCCACCCACATCCCCGCGCCGTTCCTCTCGCTGCTGATTGACGATTGCATCGCTACTGGCAAAGACTATCACGCCGGCGGCGCGCGGTACGACACCAGTTACATCCAGGGCGTGGGCGTGGGTACGATGAGCGACGCGCTGAGCGCCATCAAATATCACGTTTTTGATGAGCAAACCCTGACGATGGCGGAATTGCTGACCGCCCTGCAAGATAACTTTGCAGGGCAGGAGCGGACGCGCCAGATGTTGCTGAACAAGACCCCCCGCTACGGCAACGACGACGACTATGCCGACGACGTGATGCGGTTGGTGTTCGAGGCATACTTTGACGCGGTGGACGGTCGCCCCAACACGCGGGGTGGGACCTACCGCATCAACCTGCTGCCGACCACCTGCCACGTCTACTTTGGCTCGGTGATCGGGGCCACGCCTGATGGACGCATGGCGGGCAAGCCCCTTTCCGAGGGTATCTCGCCCGTGCAGGGAGCGGACCGGCGCGGCCCGACGGCGGTCATCAAATCGGTCGCCAAGATGGACCACGTTCGCACCGGCGGGACGCTGCTCAACCAAAAGTTCACCCCCCAGTTGCTGGCGGATGACGAGGGGCTGGACAAATTGGTGCAACTGATTCGTACCTATTTCAAGCTGGACGGTCACCACATCCAGTTCAACGTGGTGGACGCGGCCACGTTGCGGGCGGCACAGCAGCACCCGGAGCAGTACCGCGATCTGATCGTGCGCGTGGCGGGCTACAGCGACTACTTTTGTGATCTGAGCCAGGCGCTACAGGACGAGATCATCACCCGGACGGAGCATCAGGCGTTTTGAACGAACGGGATGATGGGGCAGTGAGGGGTGCCCGTAGATTGGTAAATTGATGACATTCACCCGTTTTGTCCTTTCGAAGCGCGAGACAACGCTGACCGTTGTGGCCGGGCTGCTGACGCTACTGGGGCTGGCGGTGGTATACTCCTTCCCAACATGGGGTGGGCTGGGGGGGATGGCCCTCTTTGCGGCGGCCATCGCCGTGGGTGGTTTCCCGGTGGCGCGCCACGCCTTCCGGGAGCTGTGGCTGTCCCGCAGCCTGGGAATCAACACGCTAATGGTAGTCGCGGTCGTTGGCGCGGCCATCATCGGCGAGTGGGCCGAGGCAGCCATCGTAGTGGTGCTCTTTTCGTTGGGAGAGGCGCTGGAGGAGTACTCTGCGGAGCGGGTGCATGGCGCGTTGGAGGGGCTGCTCGATCTGGCCCCACCGGTGGCGCTCGAGATTCTGCCCACCGGGGAATCTCGGGAGACGCCGGTGGAGCGACTGGCCGTCGGCGACCGGGTGCTGGTGCGTCCGGGCGACCGGGTCAGCGTGGATGGCGTGGTACGCGCTGGGCAAAGTGCGGTAGATCAGGCCCCGATCACCGGCGAGAGCATACCGGTGGAAAAGAAGCCGGGCGACGAGGTCTTTGCCGGTACCATCAACACCTCCGGCGCGCTGGAGGTGGAGGTGACTCGCCTGGCAGCCGATAACACCCTCAGCCGGATGGTGGTGTTGGTGCAGGAAGCGCAGTTGCGCCAGGCCCCTGTGCAGCGCTTTATTGACAGATTTGCCCGCGTCTACACGCCGGCGGTGACCGGGGCGGCCGCGCTGGTGGCCGTTGTCCCTCCATTGCTCTTTGGACAACCCTTCTGGGGAGAGCAGGGCTGGCTGATGCGGGCATTACAGATGCTGGTGATCGCCTGTCCTTGCGCCCTGGTGATCAGCACACCGGTCAGCCTGGTCAGCGCCATGACCAACGCGGCCTCGCGCGGGGTGCTGATCAAGGGTGGTCGCTACCTGGAAGCGTTGAGCCGGGTCAGGGCCTTTGCCTTCGACAAGACCGGTACCCTGACCGAGGGACGCCCTGTCGTCACAGACGTCGTGGACGTCTGCACCTGCGGCGAGTGCCCGGAGGATTGCGGCCTGCAACATGCCGCCTCGGTCGAGGCGCAGTCGTCCCACCCACTGGCCCGGGCGCTGCTGGCGGAGGCTGAGGCGAGGGGGATAGCCGTGCCCGGCGCTCAGGACGTCACTCTGCTGAGCGGACGGGGGATAAAAGGTACTGTGAATGGCGCGAACGTTACGATTGCCAGCCACGCCCACTTTGACGAGTACGTTCCGCACGAACCCTCCGTCTGCCGGCAGGCCGACGAACTGGCCGCCCAGGGCAAGACGGTGATCCTGGTACAGCACGACGACGAGGTATGCGCGCTGTTCGGCGTGGCAGATACACCACGGGCCAGCAGCCGCCAGGCGCTCGCCGCTCTGCGGGCCAGGGGCATTCACACCGTTATGCTGACTGGTGACAGTCCAACTGTGGCGGAGGAGATCGGCCGCCATGTCGGGATTGACGAGGTGCGCGCCAGGTTGTTGCCGGAGGAGAAGGTGTCTGCCGTCGCGGCGTTGGCAGAGGAGTATCAGATCGTGGCGATGGTCGGCGACGGCGTGAACGACGCCCCGGCCCTGGCGCAAGCAGACGTGGGTATCGCCATGGGTGGCGCAGGCTCGGCCCAGGCCATGGAGACAGCCGACGTGGTGCTGATGAGCGACGACCTGGCCCAATTGCCTTTCATCGTGCAGCTTAGCCGCCAGGCGAGGCGGACAGTAACGGTCAATATCGCCTTTGCCCTGGGGGCCAAGGTTGTCGTCTTTGCCCTGGTGGCGGCGGGCCTGGCTACCTTGTGGATGGCGATTGTGGCCGATGTCGGTGCGACGCTGGCGGTGATTGTGAACGGTATGCGACTGCGCCGCTAGCAAAGGGGAAGAATGGGTGTTGGGCAGCAACAATTCCCGTTTTGTAGCCGCGATTTCCAAATCGCGTCTATTTTCCCACGTAAAGCACCCTGCGCGATTGCGAAATCGCGGCTACGACTCAACCGACGGCGCTGAATTGCACCGCGCTGGCTTTGGTTGCTCTCCAAAGTAGATGAAACACAC
>QMOE01000408.1 GCA_003648125.1 Chloroflexota bacterium | reverse complement strand
CGTACTAGTCCACTCACAACATCACCTGGATAAAGAATAGCACAGATTTGCCCATAGCACAAATACACAAAAACGGGATTTGCGGCCCCTGGTCGTCAATGCTATAATATCTTGGCCTATCCATTTTACAGTCTTCTTTAGGAGCAACCATGCCTCCGCAAGCGCCGAACGAGCGACGACCAGATGAAACATCCGCCGAACTCTGGTGGCAGCATCACGGCTTCACGGAGAATCCCTTCTCGCTGCGAGAGGCGGGACAAGAACGGCGTCTCTCTGAGTACTTTGTGCACGGACAGGATTACGATGCGGTGAGAGGCATCTCCGGCGTTCACCAGACGGCCATCGTCTTTGCCGCTCGGGGCCGAGGCAAGAGCGCCTACCGGCGGATGATCCAAACCTCTTGCCGGCCGGACGACGACGAGAGTCCCATCCTGGCTGTGGCCCACACCGAGTTCTCGAGCGTGCTGAGCGCTTCGAGCAGCCTGGCAAGCATCACGCTAGAATCTCACGTCGAGGCGCTCCTGCGCTCGGCGGCCGCCACACTGCTGCGAGAATTCATGCGCCGCCCCGCCTCGTTCGACTATCTGCCGCTGGAGGATCGCAACCTCTTTAGCTGGTTAATCCACACCTACGCTCCCCGCGCCCTGCGCCCTCTCGACCTGGTCGAAGAACTGATGGCGATAGGAGCAGCCCCAAAGCTTGAAAGCCAGGCAGTGCGGAAAATCACGCGCTCGCGCGAGCGGTTTGAGGAGTGGCTGAGACAGCCGCCAATGGACGGGAACCCGCAGGCCCGCCTGCTCCTGGCGCTTCTGCGTACCCAGCCTGCGCCGCCGGCTGAGGGTACCATCCGTGACCCGGTGGCATTGGTGCGCGAATTCGTAGACCTGGCCCGTCAGAGCGGGTTGCAGGCGGTCTACTTTCTCGTTGACGGTCTCGACGAACTGAGAGCGACAGCCACCGACCCGGCGGCGGTCGCCGACCTGGTGATCCCCCTGCTGGCGGAAGTCCCCCTGATGGAACTCGACCACTCCGCCTTCAAGTTCTTTCTCCCGGCCGAGACGGTAGTGGCCCTGAACGCGCGGTGCGACAGCCGGTTGGACCGTTTCCCCGTCTACCATCTCGCCTGGCGTGATGCCGATCTGAGACACATGCTCCGCCTGCGCTTGATGGCCTTCAACGAGCGCGGGGTAGATAGCCTGGGGGCCATCTCGGATGAAGACATCGCTGGCCGCATTGACGCAGACCTGGTCGAGATGGCCTACGGCTCCCCGCGCCGGCTCCTGATGTTGGGAGATGCGTTGTTTGCCGCTCACGCTGCCAGGTTGGGGGACGGACTGCTGCTGAACCAGCAGGATTGGGATGATGCCTGCCGGAACTTGCGCGTCTTGGGCCCGCTGGTGCCGCCGCTGCGCGTGGACCGGGAGATGGGCAAGCTCTTTATCGGCGACGACGAGTTCCCATCCCGTCTCTCACCGATGGAGTTTGGCCTGCTCGATTTTCTGTACCGGGCCGGAGGGCGGCGGTGCAGCCGCGACGAAATCTCGTTCGCCCTGCGGGAGCGGCCCGAGTACGGCGTCATCAGCGATGAAGCGTTCGACTCCCTCGTCTCCCGCCTGCGTCGCAAGATCGAACGCCACCCCAAGCGACCCGTCTACCTGATCACTGAGCGGGGGATGGGCTACCGATTGGAAAATATCGGCTGATCTGTGGGAGGAGAATAGAATGTCCAATCCAGCCTCAACCACGAACATTTCCCCCAGGCGCTCATACCGTCTATCGGCAGGCCCTGGCCTGTTGCTCATCCTCGCCACGCTCATCCTGCTTGGCGTCGGATACATATTGTGGCAGATCACCGTCGTCCCGTATCAACAGACCGAGATCACCAACCCCACGCCGCTTGGCGCAGCGGTCGAAGGCTGTCAGCCCTGGATTCAGATTGAGCATCCTACCTGGCTAAGTCTAAGCGATCAGGGCGTGCAGTCCGCCAAGCGCATCGTGCTCACGCTGGAATGTGTCGAGCCGCTCACCCGTACCGTCCCCGTAACTTTGGAAATCGCCTCCGCCCCGGCAGGCTGGCTGCGCTTTTTGAACGGTGAGGGAGAGGATATGCCGCCCAGTCTGGCGGTTCAGATTCCTCCCGGCGGCCAGGGCCGCGTATCCCTGTATCCAGAGTGTTTGAACAGGCCAACAGCTACCATCGCTCATCAGCTTGCCCTCACGGTGACCAGTATCTCGGCAACCGAACCAGCTGCTCAATTTTCCATCGCCCTGGAATCCCGCTCACGGACCCTGCTACGTCACATAGTCAGCAGCACCCTGGAGCCGCTTTCGGCCGGGCAGTTGACCATCCTCGGTTCGCTGGCTGCTCTGCTCTGGCGCTGGTGGAAGGCGTGGAACGAAAAACGGCAGAAATTCAGCGACCTGTACTCGGATATGGAAAAAAACAGGGACAAGTTGAAATCCCTGCGCGAGCTGTACTCTCGCTACCAGGGATTGCGCGAGATTTTCCCTCTCAGCCTCATCTATCGAGACCAGCGCATTGAAGCCCTGCGCCGTTCCGTCGAGGCCGAGGATTGCCTGCGCCTGGTGATAGAACATCTGGAAAAGGATGCTTGGGGAGCAGCACGCGAGCAGGGAAACAACCTGTTTGCATGGGATAGGGATCACTGGGCCGCGCCCGTGTTGGGATGTACTATCAACTTGTTGGCCGGCGACTCAACCCCTGATCCTCACAAGTGCCTGGCGCGATTGCGCAGAGGGTGGGACGAGGCCGGGAATTGGCCCAAGCTGCGCTGCCAGATGGTCAGAGCGATCTCCCACATCCGTCCGCTCGAGGCCCGCAATTTTCTAAAGGAGCAAAAGGATGATCCGGACTCATCCGTACGGATTAGGATTACCTGGGCATTCTCCCGTCAGGAACGTCCCTCCGACCTGGAGCAACGACGGCAGCGTTTGATCACTGCGCCGCTTTCGGAATGGCTCCACGAGTTAATCGAATCACCAGAGAGCCGCAATCCATTTGGCGAACCGTCTATCAAAGACGCCGACCTGGCCGCCGAGGCTTTTATTTGGGAACATCCACTGTACAAGCAACTGTACGAGCCGGTACATACCATACTGCTCGCCCCACCCGGCGGCGGCAAGACGACGGCCCGCCTGGCACTCGAGCGCCACTTCTGGGGTACCACGGACGCCTTTGTGCTCGGCTACACCGACTTGCACGATCTGGTCGCCAGTCCCTCGCGGATCACTGCCCGCCGCCACGTGGCGGCCATCCTCCGTTGCGCCGCCCGCGCGGTGGCGATCCTCCTGCTAGATGATCCTCGCAAATTGACCGAGATCAAGGAACCAACGGCCCGTTGGCTGATCTACAGATTATTGATGAACCACCTGTCCGATCCCTACCTGACTCTGCGAGTGAGCGCGGCCCTGCCGGATGCTGACCTGCCCGACCTGCTGACCGGGCGATTGCCGGCGGAGGCCATGAATGACCTGGTGGACATCGTGCAAGCTCTCGGCTTTGAGGAACTGTACCTCCTGGTGGACAAGTTGAACGACCTGCCAGAAACCCG
>QMOE01000407.1 GCA_003648125.1 Chloroflexota bacterium | reverse complement strand
TCCTCATAACGGGAATTGCTGCCTCTGAACAGAAAGGCAGGTTTGGAAACCTGCCCTACAGTCAGCGCGATTTCCAATCGCGGCTACAGCGCGCAAACGCCCCGGAATATTGAAAAGATACATTTATCTGCTTACTGCCGGAGGGGCAGCCGCCGTCCGGTGGCGCTGCGGCGGGCCTGGCCAAAATCGCTCACCCCGTCCAGTTGTTCCACGTCGAACACTGGCCCGTCCTGGCAGACCAGGAAACCATCCAGAGCGCACTGCCCGCAGATGCCAAAGCCGCACTTTATGTACCGCTCCAGGCTCAACTGACCGGGGATGCCCCGCTCGCGGCACAGCCGGTGCAGGGCGACGAGCATTGGCTCTGGCCCGCAGGCGTAAATGGCGAGCGACGAATGGCGAATTACGAATGGCGAAATGGCGGCGGTGATGTAGCCGTGGTGACCAGCTGTGCCGTCGTCGGTGGCGAGGATGAGGTCTACCCCTAACGCGCGGAATCGCTCGACATAGAGCAGCCCTTTGACCGTCCGAGCGCCGAGGGCCACGGTGACGGGAATGTCGCGCTCGACAGCCCGCGTGGCGAGAAAATAGATCGGCCCCACGCCGCTCCCTCCACTCACCAGCAGCGCGGGTCGAGTTTCGTCCAGGGTGAAGCCGTGCCCGTAGGGGCCGCGCCAGCCCACGCGGTCGCCCGCTTTGCATTGGTGCAGCTCCGTGCTGAACGGCCCCACCCGGGCCACGGTCACAGTGAGAGGGGCGGGGCTGGCGATGGACATTGGTTTTTCGTCCACGCCGGGCAGCCAGAGCATGATGAATTGCCCCGGTTCCGCTTCTGGCACATCGGCGTCCAGTACAAAGGTGCGGATGGCGTGAGTTTCGTCCCGCACCTCGCGGATGGGGACGGTCTGCGGTAGGGTCACTGGTTGGCTCCTCCTCGCGGCAAGTTTACCACAGGGGGCGGGTTCTGAAAAGTCGGCAGTTTGTTTGCCTGGGAGAGCAGGCGTCCCCGCTGAAGGGGCGAGGCACTGCCTTGCCCTTACAACCCGTCCGCATCTTGTGTGGTCAAGATGACCGCGTTCCACGGCGCAAAGTCGGCCTTTCCACTTGACACTCCCTCTCAAGCGTGTTACTATGTCGCCAGCTTGCAAGTCAAAAGGAGCGAGACGATGCGCGTGATGTGGACTAGCCCCCACTGCCGCCCGGATTGGCTGGACCGGCTGGGCGAGGAATCGCAAGGAGGGCAGAGTGTGGTGATGAACAGGCTGCCCCATACTTTGACCCGCATCGCCCCGGACGTCCACGTGGATATTTTCACCCGCCTGCAGGATAGCGATCCCCGCGCTGCTACCCCGGTCAAGTTTCTCGATGATGATGCCCGTGTGCGGCTTGTCCGTCTCCCCTGCGGCCCCACCAGCCGGTATGTTCCCAAAGAATTTCTCTACGGGGAACCTATCGCTGAGTTTGTGGAGCAGATCATTGTTTTCGCCGCCCGCGAGGGGATTGAGTATGACTTGCTGCACGGTCACTATGCCGATGGATGGGAGACGGTCACGGCCCTCAAGTCACGCTGGCCCCATCACCCGCCCACGCTGCTCACCACCCACTCGCTGGGCCGGCGCAAGCGGGCCGACAGCCTGGCCCGGGACGAGGCTCCGCCGGAGGAACTCGACCGCCGCTACAACTTTTCCGCGCGCATTGCATCCGAGGAACGCTCGCTGGCGGCCGCCGACCGCATCCTACCTCTCTCCACGGTCGAGGTCGAGTTCCTGACATCCCACTACGAAGCGGTGCCGCCAGGCGACCCGCGCGTGACCGTGCTGCCCAACGGGATTGACCCACTTGACTTTTCTCCCGCCCCGCCTGGCTCTCGGCTGAGCGTGCGGCGCAGCTTGGGCGTGGCCGATGCCGAGTTCTTGCTGTTGCTGCCGTCGCGGGTGGATCCGCGCAAGGGGCAGGAGAATATCCTGCGGGCGCTAGTCGCTGCCCCTCCCTTCCGCCTCCTGCTCCTGGCCTGGCCCGACCCACCTACCGATTACGCCGTTCGATTAGAGCATTTTATCGCCGCGCAGGGGTTGAGCGAGAGTGTCATCATCCGTCCGCCGGTGACTCACGAACTGATGCCTGCCTACTTTGCCGCCTCCGACGGGGTGGTGCTTCCATCGCAGGAGTATTTCTCCATCGTCATGTTGGAGGCCATGCTGCTGGAGCGCCCTCTCATCGCCAGCGTCCACGGTGGCTCGCGGGACGTCATCAGCGATGGGGTTGATGGGCTATTGGTGGACCACAACGACGTGGCGCAGCTGGCGCGGGCGGTCGCGCTGTTGGTGGAAATGGGCGAGACGGCACGGCGTGATATGGGACGTCGGGCGCGGCAAACTATTCTGAGTGGTTACACCTGGGATCAAATCGCTCGCCGTTTGTTGGCTATCTACCACGGCCTGTGGCGGTGAGATGAGTGATTTCCTCCACATTGCCATGTTGAGCGTCCACACTTGCCCCCTGGCGACGTTGGGCGGCAAGGAGACGGGCGGGATGAACGTCTACGTGCGCGACCTGGCGCGTGAGCTGGCCCGCCGCGGCCACCGCGTTGATGTCTACACCCGCTCGCAGGACGCCGACGCGCCGCGCATCAGCAACGAACTGGGGCCGGGGGCGCGCGTGATCCACATTCCCGCCGGCCCGGAGCATCCCTACAACAAGCACCTGGTCTATGACCACCTGCCCGAGTTCGTGGATGGCGTGCTGGCGCAGGCGGAGGCCGACTCGATCCAGTACGATGTGCTGCACAGCCATTATTGGCTCTCCGGCGCGGCGGCGCGTGAACTGCGTCGGCAGTGGGGCACGCCGATTGTGCACATGTTCCACACGCTGGGCAAGATGAAGAACGCGGTGGCCCGGCGACCGAAAGAGCGGGAGACGCCGCGCCGCATCCAGATCGAAACCGAGATCGTGCGCTTCGCCGATGCGCTGGTCGCCGCCACGCCGGTTGAGGAGGAGCAACTGGTGCGGCTATATGGGGCCGACCCAGCTTCCATCCGCGTCATCTCGCCGGGGGTGGATACAGAGCGCTTCCACCCCATCCCTGCCGCGCACGCCAAAGAGCGCATTGGGTTGTGCGAGGATTGTTGCGTCATCCTTTTCGTTGGCCGTATCGAGCCGCTCAAAGGGATTGACAACCTGCTGCGGGCCATCGCCCAGGTGGTTGGCAAGCGGCCGGATCTGCGCGCGGGGCTGATCGTGCCCATCATCGGCGGCGACCCCGACCGCATCCACGAGGACGACGAGATGGTGCGCTTGCAGGAGCTGCGGGAGGAGTTGGGTATCGGTGACGTGGTCACGTTCCTGGGGGCCAAAGACCAGGACACATTGCAGTATTACTATTCGGCGGCCGAGATGGTGGTGATGCCTTCCGATTATGAGAGTTTTGGCATGGTGGCGTTGGAAGCGATGGCCTGCGGCGCGCCCGTGATCGCCTCCGACGTGGGGGGGTTATCATTCTTGGTGCAGCACGGGCGCACCGGCTACCGCATCCCCGCCCGTGACCCGGCGGCGCTGGCGGGTAAGGTAACGCGGCT
>QMOE01000406.1 GCA_003648125.1 Chloroflexota bacterium | reverse complement strand
TAGTGTGACTGGGTGTCCGTCAAATTTTTGCGCCGGGTAGTGGATCTTGCCCGAGAGCGCGGGCGTCCCCCGCCGAGGAGGGGCGAGGCACTGCCTCGCCCCTACGACTCCAATGACCGCGTTCCACGGCGCGCAAGAAAATTACGGACACCCAGTGTGACTTTTGTCGTAGACAGACGACCGCTTTTCTGCTACACTAATGGCAGAAAGGCGGTTCCTTTTATGCAAGATTGGGCGTTACCCGAGATCAACTTGCTATTGTGCAATCAGTGTGGCGCTTGCGTCGAGCAGTGCCCCACGGGCGCGGCGGAGATGGGGGCGGAGGGGCCGTTCATCGCCCGTCCAGCCGACTGCACCTATTGCGCGTTGTGCGAGACCATCTGTCCCCAGGGCGCGATCACATGTAGCTACGAGATCGTCTGGGAGAATACTAGAACGAATTGAGAAAATAACGAATCGCATACGTGTAGGGGCGCACCCTTGTGGTCGCCCTCAAAGGAGAATAAAAAAATATGAATCCAGAAAACAATTTGCAGGAACAAGTAGAAAAGAGCCTGGGTAGCATCAGACCGAGTCTCCAGGCGGACGGCGGAGACGTAGAGTTTGTAGACGTGAATGACGAAGGCGTCGTCTCAGTGCGACTCACCGGCGCTTGCCGGGGTTGCCCTATGTCTACGCTGACGTTAAAGATGGGGATCGAACGCGCCCTGCGCGCCCAGATTCCCGGCATCAAGAGCGTAGTGGCTGTGTGAACGCAAAAAGTGCGTCGCACCTGTATATAAATTAGGAGGTGTATGATGAAAGCAAGAAAAATCAGAGATGGAGTTTATTGGATGGGTGCTGTTGACTGGGATCGGCGATTGTTCGACTCCCTGATACCGTTGCCCGATGGGACAAGTTACAATGCCTACCTGATTCAGGGAAGCGAAAAGACGGCGTTGCTCGATACCGTTGATCCCGCTATGAGCGACGTTCTCATGTCCCAACTGGAAAGCGTGCCGCAGATTGATTATCTCATCGCGCACCACGCCGAGCAGGATCATTCTGGAACCATTCCCCTGGTTCTGGAAAAGTACGAGAATGTTCAAGTCATCGCCAGCCCCAAGGGGAAAGAGATGCTCGTGGATCACCTGCGCATCCCCGCAGAGCGGATCATCACCGTGGATGACGGGGAAACGTTGTCGCTGGGGGACAAGACGCTAGAGTTTATCCACATGCCCTGGGTTCATTGGCCTGAGACGATGACGACCTATTTGCAGGAGGACAACATCCTCTTTACGTGCGATTTCCTCGGCTCCCACATCGCCACGACCGATCTGTACGCGAGAGACGAGGAGCGCGTCTACGAGGCGGCCAAGAGATACTATGCCGAGATCATGATGCCCTTCCGCAAGATCATCCGCAAAAATATGGAAAAGATAGAGGGACGCGAGATAGACCTCATCGCGCCCAGCCACGGCCCCATCTACGACCGTCCCGCGTTCATCCTGGATGCCTATCAGGACTGGATCTCGGAAAAACCAAAGAACGCGGTGGTAATCCCCTACATCTCGATGCACGGCAGCACCAGAGAGATGGTGGAATACCTGGTCGGCGCGCTGACCGAGAGAGGCGTCACCGTATACCAGTTTGACCTGGCCGTGACCGACATCGGAAAACTGGCGATCACCCTGGTTGACGCCGCCACGATCGTCATTGGCGCTCCAACGGTGAACATCGGCCCGCATCCCATCGTCGCATACGCCGCTTACCTGGCCAACACCTTGCGGCCCAAGCTAAAGTTCGCTACGATCATCGGTTCCTACGGTTGGAGCACCAAGGTAGTCGAACGCATCGCCGGGTTGATTCCCGACCTGAAGGTAGAGATATTGGATCCCGTGCTGTGCAAGGGCGGCCCCAGAGAAACTGATTTCAGAGCTTTGGACAACCTGGCCGATTCCATCGCGGAAAAGCACAAGGAGCACGGTTTCAGCTAGTTCAAGTAAATCGGAATGTCATTCCGACCTACGGGGTATTGCTTATGTTAGAGATTCACTTGTACGGCAGCTTGCGCCGCTATGCGCCTGACACTCGGCCCGACCGGGAAAGCGTGGCGCGGCTGGAACCGCAGCCGGAGGAGACAGTGGGGACGGCGTTGGAGCGGATGGGTATCTCACCCGACGAGATTTATCACATCTTTTTGAACGGCGCGCTGCTTTCCACCCGCAACTCGATGGCCCCATGGCTAGAGTACCAACGGGCCGGCGCGGAAGGGTTGAGTACGCCGCTACGACCCGGCGACCGCTTGGGGCTATTCGCCAGCGATATGGGATTGCTGGTGGTCTGATGTACGATGACTTTGCCGACTATGACCGTTTTATGAATTGGTCGTCTCGGCTACCGGCGGAACTGCCCTTCATCGAACGGCAATTGCAGGCGGTGGGTGCCAACCGCGTGCTGGACGCCGCCTGCGGCACCGGGATGCACGCGATTGCGCTGGCCCAGCAAGGATACAAAGTAACGGGAACCGATCTGAGCGCAGGGATGATCGAGCGGGCACGGGCCAATGCGGATGCTGCCAACATAGATGTGCGGTTTGAGACAGCGGGTTTTGGAGAGTTGGTGCGGAGGTTCGCACCGGGGAGTTTCGATGCTCTGCTCTGCCTGGGCAACTCGCTGCCGCACCTGCTGACTCCCGCAGACCTGGCGACGGCGCTGGCCGATTTCGCGGCCTGTTTGCATCCTGGCGGGTTGCTCTTGATCCAGAACCGCAACTTTGACGCGGTGCTGGGGCGGGGCGAACGCTGGATGGAGCCTCAGCCCCACCGTGAGGGCGAGGCAGAGTGGCTCTTTTTACGCTTTTATGATTTTGCGCCCGATGGCACGCTGACCTTCAACCTGGCAACGCTGCGGCGGGAAGAGACGAATAACTGGGACCAGCAAGTCACGTCCACGCAGCTGTGGCCTTTGTGTCAGGCGGAACTGGCGGCGGCGTTGGCAGAGACAAGTTTCGATGACGTCGTTTATTACGGCGATATGACCGGCGCGCCATTCGAGGCCAACCGCAGCCCCAACTTGGTCGTGACGGCCAGACCCTAAAGGTTTCGGAAACCTTTAGGGTCTTGAGATGAGGAGAAAAAAGATGAGCGAATACATCAACAATCAAACTGAACGTAAAGAGGACCTCAAGCGATTGCTCCGCCAGTTACACGAGGGCCAAACCGTAGATCAGGTCAAGGGTGAGTTCGCCGCGCTGTTGGAGGACGTGGGCGCGATGGACATTGCATCAATCGAGCAGGAACTGGTCGAAGAAGGAATGCCGGTGGGGGAGATCAAACGGCTGTGCGATGTCCACGTGGCAGTTTTCCGCGAATCGTTAGAAACGCATGAAAAGCCGGACACCGTCCCAGGCCATCCAGTTTATACGCTTCTAGCCGAAAACGGGGCTGCCGGGCGCGTGCTGGACGCGCTCGAAAAAGCGCTGGGCGCGTCCGAGTGGGAACAGGCAGGCGAGCGCCTGCAGGAACTGCGCCAGTACGAGATCCATTACGTGCGCAAGGAGAACATCCTGTTTCCCTTTTTGGAAAAGCACAACTTTTCGGGGCCAAC
>QMOE01000405.1 GCA_003648125.1 Chloroflexota bacterium | reverse complement strand
CCCTCCGATACCGCCGACCGCGTGGACCCAGACCGGCTCGCTTCCAGTGGTGAGGTACTGACGCTGGTCGTCTCGTGGCTGGCGGGACGGTAGGACCAAGCCACTGAACAATAACACCGGGACGCTTGATGCGTCCCGGTGTTGACGTCCTCCCGCTGTCCCGCGAAGCCAAAGTCGTTTGGTGTTTCGCTTACCGCAGAGCCTATGAAGCTGTTTGACCAAAAGACAAAAATCGTAACCGCTCAGGCATAGCCCATTCAAATTTTCAAGGTGCCCGGCACCTTACGATTGCCGATAGTATGTCAGCAATTATCTCAGTTGTCCAGGGACACTACCCAACTCCAGGTCAGCCAGATAAGGATTGTAGACGTATTCTAGGGAAAAATCAGCGCCAAAGCTGACGTGATAGGCCAACGCTTTGGCCGGATCCAGAAAAAAATCCCCCCGCGACAGCGCGTCGCCTGTCTCCTGGTTGTAGCCCCAGGGGGTGTTGGCTTTATCCTCACCATAGTTCTGACCGTCAAATGTCGCCGGCAGGATGTGCCCCCGGTAGTTAAAGGGTTGGTCAAAGGCCTGCCCAGGGCCGATCTCGTCCCGGTGCGCCCAGAGGGTCTCGTAGATGGGGACCAGTTGGTACGACACGTCGCTGTCCTGAAGGCCCTCCGGTGTCTCGGCCTGCTCCCCCACGCGGTAGATGACGGCGTGCGGCACGAGGATTTTGCGCTGACCGTAGATACCGTGCCCATACGTCTCCACGTAGACAACGGGCCTGTCCCCCTCGATCCGTGCCGAAGCCTTGACCGGGAGCGCGTTCCCTTTGACCGATTGATCTGCAACGTAGAGGTAGATGTGGCTGTGGGCCAGCGTCTCTACAACCAGCAATCGTCCAAACGACGTGCCATCTTTGGCGACGACGACCTGGAGCGATTCCATGTCGTTCTCGTGGCAGCCGTCGGAGCTTTCACACGGATCGCGGGTGTAATCGCGGGGGTGGAAGAGGGAGTAAAAGAGAAACCAATGCGTCTCGGTCTCTGCCACCGAGTAGTAGACGTGGGCCGAGAGGTCGCCCGTGGACTGGTTCTCCCAGTTGTTGTTGCCGATCCAGTCGCCGTCAAAATCGGCGGCGGTGATGAAATCTTGGTTCGAGGCGACGCCCTGGTGGATGACCGGCGCGTAATGGCGGGCCAATTCCTCGTGAGAGGCAGACGGCTGAGGCTCCGTCGGGGGCATAGATGTTGATGCGCCGCACCCCACCAGCAGAAAACAGACCACCAACACCGCGAGTGGGCAACAGCGGACTGGGTTCCGATTCGAGACAGTGATCATTGTTTTTGCCCTCTCGGCATGCGCCAGGCCAGCCCCAGGCCAATCAGAAAAGCGAGCGCGCAGAGCAGGTACACCCAGCGCAGGTCAACGACCGAGAGCAGGGCGAAAGCCAGAAACGGCCCGGCCATGCTGCCAACGTCACCGACCGTCGCGTAAGCACCCATCACCGCGCCCTCCCGGCCCGGCGGCGTCAGGTCTCCCATCTGAGCGGCCAGCGTCGCCAGCGCCGCACCTCCACTGACGGCCCCCAACACTAGGCCCAGCAGGATGGCGTAGGGAGACGTAGCGTAGGAAAGCAATCCAAAACCGGTCACGCCGACCACCAGGCTGGTCACGATCATTGGCCAGCGTCCGGTGCGGGTGTCAGATAGGTGACCGACCAGCGGCCCGGCGGCGCCCGCCAACAGCGAGCGCAATGCCAGCAAAATTCCACCGGCCGAGGCCACACCCAGCGCCAGGCCGCCCAGGGCGACGGTGGGGCCAAAGCGTTGCTGGAGCAAAAGGCTGATAGTTGAGAGCACCACCCCCTCGCCGGCGAATTGAGTGATCAGGAGCAGGCCCGAAACGGTGACCAGGCTATGGTTTTCGCGCAGCAATCCCCCGATCCGCCGCGAGCTCTCGCGCAGGCTCAGTGCCGGTCGTGGCTCACGCTGCGTGTTCCCGTTGGCGAACTGCGCCGTCTCGGGCAACGATACAGCTGCAACGGTCAGCCCGATGGCCGTCAGGCCAGCACAGGCCAGCATCGCTGAGCGAAAACCGATGCTGTCTACCAAAAAGCCGCCCACCAACGGCGCAAGGGCAAATCCCGCCCACAGCCAGGTGTTGTAGATGCCGGTCAAGCGGCCCCGATTAGACCGGGTGCTCACGTCCAGCACCATCGCCATGCCGCCGACGTTGATACAGGTCCAGGCGATGCCCCAGACCAGCCGGGCGGCCAGAAACGGCCAGAACCCACGCGCCAGCCCGTAGCTGGCGGTCGAAAGGACGCCCAACAGCATCCCAAAGATGAATACCCGCCGCCGTCCCCAGCGGTCGAGCAGCGCGCCGGTCAGCGGGTTGCTGGGGATGCGGATCAGCCGGTTGATGCCCAGCATAACGCCCACCGCCGCCAGAGTCAACCCCACCTGGTCGAGTTGGGTGACCAGCACGGTGTAGAGGGTCAGATCACCGAACAGGGAGAGGCAGACGGCCAGGCCCAGCGGGGTCAATATCCGGGACGGCGAGTGGCGTTTCGTCAAGATGTCAACGCCTCGGTGACAATTCGCCCCCGCTCACCAGTAACGCTTTCACATCATTCACAGTGCCGCGCCAGGGGCCGGGCCGTTCCTGCTTCAACGTGGTGACGGCAGCGGCGAAGCGAGCGGCCTCTGCAGGCGATGCGCTCAGCCGCTGGCCCACATAGGCGGCAAAGCAGGTATCGCCCCGTCCGGTACGGCCGTCCAGCGAGCGGGGCGTGAAGGGGGCCTCGTAAATCCGCCCGTCGGCGTAGACGGTGAGGCCCGATGACTGGGTGACGACGATTTCGCGGGGGCCATACTCGGCCAGTTGGCGGGCGGCGACCCGCAGGTCGGTCTGATTAGTGAGCAGTTCCGCCTCGGCGCGGTCAACTTTGAGGTAGGTCACGTGGGCCAACCCCTCGGCCATGTCGGGCCACTGGCGGAAAACTAGATGCCCGTTTTCGCGCACGCGGACAAAGCCCTGCACATCCAACCCCACCGGCCCGCGGGCGGCCAGCGACTTGAGCAGCGGCAGGTCTACTTCTCCGGCGATGATGGGTGTGACCAGGTACACTTGAGCGGAGAGGTCGGGTACTTGTTCTTGCTGGAAAGCTCCGGCAAACGCCATCAGTTTGCAGGTGCGACGTTCCATGTCGGCCGAGTCGTAAATGTTCTCAATCCCCGAGGTCTCCGGCGCAGGGGTAGCAAAGACCCGCACGCCTTCTTGCTCGAGTTCGTCCAACAAAGCGAAATCGTTGGGATGCAAGCGGGTGACGACGGCTGTGTTGATGTCCATGTGCCTCAGAGCGATGCTGCCATAGTAGACAGCGCCGCCAGATGCGGTTTCAGCGTTGCCGTCCACTACCAATCTATCTTTGGCAAAGTGGCCGAGCATCATAATGTCAACATCAGGTGAATTCATAGGCTCCCTTTTTTTGTTCCTCTAAAATCGTAGACAGGGCGTCCGGGGTGTTGGTACAGATGCCGTCTATGTCTAATTTCACGAGTGCGTTCAACTCGGACGGGCGCTCCTCGTGCCAGAGAATGATG
>QMOE01000404.1 GCA_003648125.1 Chloroflexota bacterium | reverse complement strand
ACGCCAGTTCTCAGCGCTTCCAGCACGTAATCGTCGCCGGCGTGCATAGAGAGGATGAGAACGCGAGTCTGCGGCGAGCGCTTGCCGACCTGGCGCGCAACCTCCAATCCGTTCAAGCCGGGCATCATCAGGTCGAGCACCAGCACGTCCGGGCGCAGACGCTCTACCAGTTGCACCGCCTCCAACCCATCGCTGGCCTCACCGACGAGGCGAAAATCGGCTTCCGCCTCCAGCACGGCCCGCATGCCCTTGCGCACGATGTGGTGATCGTCCGCCAGTACGATGGTCGTCACGTTCATTTCTCCTCCTGTTCCCCGCCCGGTTCATCCGCCGCAGCGGTCGAACTGGGCGCGAGTGGAAATTCAGCCGTCAAACAGGCGCCTCTCCCAGGGGCCGATTCAATCGTCAGTTGGCCGTCCAACAAGGCCGCGCGCTCGCACATTCCAGAGAGACCGCTGGAAGCCAATATAGATTCATCGCCGGCTTCGAACCCGACTCCCTGATCCTGAATCTGCACGCCCAGCGTCTCCTGGTCGGCCCACAGCCGCGCCGTCACCTCGTTCGCGCCAGAGTGGCGAGCCACGTTGGTCAGCGCCTCCTGCGCGATGCGGTAAACGGCGGTCTCGATCTCTGGCGCAAAGCGGCGCCCCTCCACGCCGGTATGCTTAAAAGTCACGCGCACGTTGGTCTGGGAAGTGTAACGCTCAAAATGCCAGCGCAGCGCGGGTGCCAGCCCCAGGTCATCCAGCATCGTAGGGCGCAGGTCGAGCGAGAGGCCGCGCACCCGAGCCACGAGCTCATTGACCAGCGTCAGGGCTTCGACCAGACTCGCTTTCACCTCGTCAACCGGCAAAGTCATGCTCATTTCCACGACGATTTTTAGCCCGGTCAGAATCTGGCCGATCTCGTCGTGCAGTTCGCGGGCGATGTGGCGGCGTTCGGCCTCCTGCACTTGCACCAATTGGTGAGAGAGAGCTTGCAACCTGTCGCGCGCGGCGCGCATCCGCTCGTACAGCCGGGCGTTCTCGATAGCCAGGGCGGCCTGGTCGGCCAGAGTGGATAAAATCTGCTGGTCGATTTTGTCAAAGGCGTCCACCTTTTCGTTTTCGGCGTTGAGCACCCCGATGATGTTTTCTTCTACTCTGAGCGGCACGCACAACTCTGAACGGGCAGTCAGTCCAGTCTCAACGTAGCGTGGATCATCTCGCACGTCGGGCAGGTAGATGGGCGTTCCGTTCAAGGCCACGGATACAGTGATGCCCCGTTCGCCATCCAGGGGTAGCTTGATGATGTCTGCAGTCTTGGCTGCGGCTGTGTGCGCTTGACGGACCAGTGATCGCTCGTCCTCGTCCACCAGCCACAGCCCGCACAAATGGCTCTGCAACAGAAACCTGGAGGCGTCTACAGTTGCATGAGCGATCTGCCGCTCGTCTCGGGAGAGTACCAATGCTCGCCCCAGGGCATGCACCATGCTCAATCTCTCCTCCAACCGCCTCTCGGCCGTGATGTCACGGTGAACGCCCCGGTAGCCCAGCAGATTGCCTTCCATATCGGTCAGCGGCAGGCCGGTGGTCTCTAGAATGACCGTATGCCCGTCCTTATGCGCGTGCGGGTTGACGAGTCGCAGGAACGGTTCTCGCTTGCGACGGGCCTCCCGCACCCGCGCCCCTAGCTCTTCATAGCCATCGATGTTGAGGACGAGTCCGTAGAGAGATTTACCTAGCACTTGCTCGGGCGTATAGCCTATCACCTGTTCAACCACCGGGCTGGCGTAGGTGTACCGGTCCTCGGCATCCACTTCCCAAATCCAATCACCGGTACTGCGGGCGACGTCGCGGAAGCGCTGTTCGGATTCGCGCAATGCCTCCTCCGCTTGTTTGCGCTCGGTGATATCACGGGCAATGGATAACACGGCGGGCTGCCCATCGAGTTCGAACAGATGGGCGCTGACCTCAACCGATATCTCGGAGCCATCTTTGTTCACGCCTGTTGCCTCAAAGATGATCTGTTTCTCGGTCAAAAACTGTGCTGCCCGTAAGGCAAAACTGTCCCAGTTCTCGGGAGTAGCAAGTTCCAGAGGGGATAGTTGCAACAACTCTTCTCTCGTGTAACCGAGTGTGCGATACGCGATGTCGTTGGCCTCGATGATCCGGCCCGGCATACCATCCTCCATCACTGTGCTGACGAATATGATGTCGTTGGCGCTGTTGAACAACAGGCGATACCGTTTCTCGCTCTCTCGTAGAGCGCTGTGGGATTGTTCCAGCGCCGCCAGCATACCGTTTATCCCATTGACCAAACTCGATAGTTCGTCGTTGCCCGTCGTCGACACGCGCTCCGCCAGATCGGCGCGAGCGGCGATGCTGTTGACGTCCGCGTTGAGGCGCACCAGGCGTGAAATCAGTATCTTGTCCACCATCCACGAGGCCATCCCGGTAGACGCCATGCCGCCAAACAGAAGCAAAAAGATCAGGTAGAGCATGCTGGTTTGGCCTCGCTGGTAAATATCCCTGGGCATATCCACTCCCAGCACGAGGGCTGTCTCCCCATAAATATCTTTCAGCAAGGTATATCCCGCAACCGACTCGGCGCTCAGCGGCTGGATGAAAAAAGCTTCCTGCGGGGAAGAAATTGCCAGCGATAAAGACGAACGCGCAACCCGAAAGTCAGACGGCATCCAGGCATCGTCGAAGCGGTATATATCGAGGGATATATGAAAGGCTTGGGCCAGGAGCTCGACCTCTCTGGGAGTCAGGTAACGCCCCATGAGCATCGTCCCGCGAATGGGGCCTTCCTCCTCGCTGGTCAGGATAGGCCGCGAGGCAACGAGCAATGGGCCTTCGGGAAGCAGCACGATCCCCGTGACGCTGCTCTCCACATCGGGATGGCGCAGGAGAGCATCTTCCGTCAGGTGCTCCTGTAAACTTGGCGAGACAGGCATTTGCTCTTCGCTGTACAGATCAAATCCTTTGCCAAAGACGATCTGACCGGAGGAGTTGACAAACAAGATCAAGTTGAGCCTATAACCAGTGAATGTCTCATCCACGAGATTCGACTCTATATACTCCTCGTTGGCATCTTCAATGAACGTGTAGGTGTCGTCCCATGCAGACCAATCGAAGAGCAGTGTGTCCAGGTCGGCAAGCTCATTGGACAGAGCGCTCTGTGCTCGTTCGACATCTCGATGGACGTAACGCTCCTCTAGCTCGGTAAAGCTTTCCATCAAAATGATGCGCGAGATAAAGTACAGCATCAGTACCAGACTGGCGAACGTTGCGCCAATGGTAATCAGCGTTCTTTTACGCATTCCCATAGCTTGTTCTCCGCTTTCACCCTACCTACGATGATACCCCATGCGTGGATATTTCCAGTGTAGCATTTTTGTGTTTATTAGTCAACCGATGCTGGGCGAGAGTGGGATATAGTTTTACAAACCGAATTCAAATCTTTGTGTGGTATGGTAATGTTAAAGTATTTTTTCAATATTCCGTGGCGTTTACACGCTGTAGCTGCGATTGGAAATCGCGCTGACTGTAGGGCAGGTTTCCAAACCTGCCTTTCTGTTCAGAGAGCAAGTTCTCGACCTGCTGCCACCAATT
>QMOE01000403.1 GCA_003648125.1 Chloroflexota bacterium | reverse complement strand
TGTCATTGCGAGGAGCGTTTTTTTTGCGACGAAGCAATCTCCAAGCGACTGGGGGAGATTGCTTCGCCCCGGGAAAACCGTCCGGGGCTCGCAATGACACCTCAAATTGAGAATTGCCGAGCCCTATCCAACGGCAAACTCGAGCCCCCGTCTCGTGTGATGGGGGCTTTTTCCATTGTAACTGCTCAGGTGCCCGGCACTTTCAGTGCAGTTACTTTTCATTTGACTTTGCCCAGCTTTCGGGGTAAGATAACATCGTGTGCAACCGATAATCACTCACAAATAGAAAGGAGGCTACAATGTATCACAAGGTCATCATCGCCGGGTACCTCGGCCGGGACCCGGAAATGAGGTACACCCAGGACGGCACTCCGGTCACCAACTTTTCGGTGGCAGCCAGCCGAAAGTGGACTCGTCCCGACGGCACCAAGATGGACGAGACCGTCTGGTTCCGCATCAGCGCCTGGCGGCAGTTGGCTGAACTCTGCAACGAGTATCTGCAGAAAGGTCGCCCCGTGCTGATCGAGGGGCGCTTGCGGCCCGACGAAAACGGCAACCCGCGTACCTTTACCCGCAACGATGGCTCGCCTGGCGCTTCGTTCGAGGTCACGGCAACGACCGTCAGATTCCTCGGCGGGCGCGGCGACACTGGCGCGGGGACTGACGCACCCGACGAGCCACCTCCACCGGCAGCAGGAGAGAACGAGATTCCTTTCTAGGTCCAAACGAATGAGAAACCAGGTTTTTCGTAAAAGCCCGGTTTTTGGCTCAAAACACGGATTCCAGGACCAAACCGAACCAATCCATCAGTGTCCTGGAATCTGTGTTGTCACCAAAGGAGGTCTCTATCGTGAAAACCCCGCACCCGCGCCAGACCAAAATCAACATCCAAATTCCACCCGATCTGGACGCCGTCTATTCCAACCTGGCCCTGATCACCCACTCGGCCTCCGAGATCATCATTGACTTTGCCCGTGTGTTGCCCAATACTCCCCAGGCCAAAGTCTACGCCCGCATCATCACCACCCCCTTGCACGCCAAACTCTTGCTGCGGGCGCTGAACGAAAATCTGGAAAAGTACGAAACCCAGTTCGGCGAAATCAAAATGCCCAACACCGGGGATGCACTGGCCCAACAGTTCTTTGGCGCCGTCAGACCACCGGAACCCCCCAAACAGTAACTCGACGGAGAACAACGTGAACCAACTAGAAATCATATCCGAACGTATTCAGACCGCTTTTAGAGCGCGCAATGCGGCCCGCGACAAGGCGTTGCACCGCTCGCGCGAACTGATCCGGCTGTGCGCCACCGCCATCCGCTCCAGCCACCGCAACGAGTGGGACAAGGCCCGCGAACTGCTGGCCCAGGCCGACGAGGCCGCCGATGGCATCCGCGAGACCGTCGCGCCCTACCCCGATTTTCTGCACGCCGGTTACACTCAGGACGCGCTCAAGGAACTGGTCGAGGCGCACGCCACGCTGGCGCTGGCCCGAGGCGATCCTATCCCAGAGCCAGAATCGCTCAAAGTCGCTTACCCGGCCTACCTGAACGGTCTTTGCGAGGCCGCCAGCGAGATGCGCCGTCGCTGCCTGGATGAATTACGGCGCGGCAATACCATCGAAGCCGAGCGGTTGCTGGATACGATGGACGAGGTCTACGATATGCTGGGCACCTTCGATTTCCCCGACGCCATCACCGGCGGGCTGCGTCGCCGCGTGGACCAACTGCGCGGTGTGCTGGAGCGCACGCGCGGCGACCTGACCAACAGCCTGCGCCAGGACCGGTTGCTGCGCGCGCTGCGCGATTTTGAGGAACACGTTTCAGCCAGACCTTGAGGGTTTTCTGAAACCCTCAAGGTCTCAATCCCAAGTCCCTGATGAACAGTGATCGCGTCATCCGCGCCAGCGAGATCGGGCAATACGTCTACTGCGCCCACGCCTGGTGGCTGGGGAGCGTTCAGGATCTGCCCTCCTCCCACCAACGGGAGATGGCGGCGGGCACGGTTGCCCACCTCCGGCACGGGCTGGGGGTCAGAAACGCGCTGGCGCTGAGCAAGGTGGCACACCTCGTGCTGCTGTTGGCGGCCGTGATCGGCGTCGCATGGCTGATCGGCAGATGATGGCAAAGTGGTTCTTCGGATTGTTGGCGCTGGGACTACTGCTGCTCTGGATAGGACGGCGCGGTCGAACCCGCAGCGGACTGCCGCAGGGCCGCGTGATTTACACCGACACGGGCGGCTGGAACCGGTTGGAGCGTCCGCTTTTCTCGCGCGAACTGCTCCTCACCGGCAAGCCGGACTATCTGGTGACCGACGGCGCCGACGTCATCCCCGTCGAGGTCAAGTCGAGCCGCGCTCCAGTCCAACCTTACCCATCGCACACTCTACAACTGGCCGCCTACTGCCTGCTGGTCGAAGAGTGTTACCGGCGGCGGCCGCCCTACGGCATCGTCAAATACGCCGACCGCGCCTTTGAGGTGGACTATACACCCGCATTGGAAAACGAGTTACTGGATACGCTGGACGATATGCGGGACGACCTGAACAACGGAGACGCCCCCCGCAACCACGACGAACCGCATCGCTGCCGAGCCTGCGGGCACCGCCAGCACTGCACCCAGGCAATTCACTGACTCACCATGTCCAAAACACTACTCGCCATCTTTGCTCACCCCGACGACGAATCCTTTGGCCCCGGCGGCACGCTGGCAAAGTACGCAGCCGAGGGTGTGACCGTACACCTCATCTGCGCCACTATGGGAGAGGCCGGCGCAAGCGATGCGCCCGACCCAGACGGCTGTGACAACCTGGCCCGCCAGCGCGAGCAAGAGTTGCGCTGCGCGGCAGACATCCTGAGGCTGGAAGAGATACACTTGCTGGGCTACCGCGACTCTGGAATGGCCGGCTCCCCGGACAACCAGCACCCCCGCGCCCTCGTCCAGGCCGACCTGGACACACTGTCCAAGCAAGTCGCCGATCTGATGCGCCGCCTGCGGCCGCAGGTCGCGCTCACCTTTGACCCCTTTGGCGGCTACGGCCACCCCGACCACATCGCCATGCATCGCGCCACCGTCGCGGCCTTCGAGCAACTGCCGGAGAGCGAACGTCCGCAAAAGCTCTACTTTACCACCCTACCCCGCACGATCCTGCGCTGGGCCGTGCGATTGATGCCGCTCTTTGGCGTCAATCCAGAGGCGATAGGCAAAAATCAGGACGTCAACCTGCGAGCCGCGCTCGAACACGAACTACCGGCCACGACGCGGGTAGACATCGGCGACTATTACGAAATCAAGCAGCAGGCGGGATCCTGTCACGCCAGCCAACTCTCGGGACCAGGCTCGTTCTGGGGGCGACTGCCGCGCTGGCTGGTGCGCCGCTGGCAGTCTACGGAGGCGTTCCATCGGGCCGTCCCGCCGTTCCGCCGGAGCGAGCGGGTGGAGAGGGACTTGTTCGCAGGGATCGCGTAGGTCGGGTTTGCTACCCATGCGCGTCAACCTAAGGCTAGCGACCGCTGGTTGAGTAGCCGAAGGCGTATCGAAACCCTTGTACTGAGCCTGTCGAAGTGAAGGGAGCGGGTCTCGCCCAAGCCGCTTGGTCTCGA
>QMOE01000402.1 GCA_003648125.1 Chloroflexota bacterium | reverse complement strand
GCGATGGTATCCCCTTGTGTGCGCTTTGTCTCAATCACCAGGCCGCGCGTCACCCTGTTCTTTTTGCTCTATCCCCCGCAACAACTCGTTCAACTCTGCTGCCCGGATGTAGCCGACCACCTCAATCTGCTGCCCACTCACTCCGTCCACCTCGGCCACCGCGTTGCGGATAGCGAGGGCCAGCGACACGGCGATGGGGCACAAAGGTGAGGAAGGGCGGAATTTGTAGCGGGCCACGCCATCGTCGTTCACCACCAAATCCTCGATCAGCCGCATGCGCACCACGTCGGCCCCGGTCTCGGGGTCTATGATGGTGGAGAGGCGGGCGAGGATTGCTTTACGTAGAAAGTTGGATTTATCCATACGTCGCTCCTGTTTGTCAAAAGAGATTTGGTATGCTATGATAACGACAGTTCAAAATAGGGAGGAATGATGTCTCCACAAATCGAGTTGCAAAATCTTTTGTTCGATATCCAATCCATCGAAGATGAATTGCGCCGCTTCGAGCGCAAGTATCGTCTACGCTCGGCAGTATTTTACAGTATGGTTATGGATGGCACACTCGAGCAGAGTGAAGAGTTCATCAAATGGCTGGGCCTTTACGAGATTCTACAACGGCGTGAGAAACAATATGCAGACCTGGCCTCTCGGACGGTAAGCACCATCGCGCCGTACATCAATGCCGTGGCCTATGCCTGAGAATGAGAACCCACTGACCTCGCTAGAGGCTTACGAGCTTTTCATCTATAGTCTTCCCGACAGGTTCCCCAGCATCCGCTTTTCCACTCTCATCCTAGTCCGGCACGGCGTATACACTGCCAGCGTGGAAGGGGGAGTATGTTTCGAGGGCGGCATTGTCCTTAGCGTCATTGAAGAGATTGACTTTACCATCCCCGCCATCCAACGTTACTCATACCAGGTCGAACGAGACGGTCATCGCCTCTACTGGTACGACCCCTGGCCTCACCCCGCCGACCCAACACTTGCCAGCACCCATCCGCATCACAAACACATCCATCCCGACATCAAACACCATCGGATTCCTGCTCCCGGTCTGCGGTTCGACAGGCCCAACCTGCCATTGATCATCACCGAGATACAACGCAATCTCCTGTAACTGTCTCCCGTGTCCCCGCAACAGGTTACGCTGCTGCAAACAGATACCTCTTGATCCCCTTCCAAACCTGGCGCACCGCTTCCGCCACCGGCCCATCCGTATAGTCCGTCACTGGACGGCCCTGCACCATCGCCTCGGTGACGATAGTATCGTAGGGGATGCGTCCCGCCACCTCCACGCCCCGCTCCGCGCAAAAGGCCGCGATCTCGTCGGCGCGAGCCACGTTCAAGTCCGCCTTGTTGATCGCCACCAATGACGGCACGCCAAAGTGGTCAGTCGTGCCCAGGATGCGCTCTAAATCATGCACCCCGGAGACGGTCGGCTCGACCACATGGAGCGCCATATCCGCGCCCGCGCTGGCGGAGATGACCGGACAGCCGATCCCTGGCGGGCCGTCCACCAACAACAGTTCCCCGTCCGTATCCATCGCCAGCAGACGCCCCTGTTGTTTGACCAGCGTGACCAATTTGCCCGAGTTCTCCTGCCCGGCAAAGAGATGGGCGTGGAAGAGCGGGCCAAAGCGGGTATCGGAGCGAAACCACTTGCCGGCGTGCTGCTCCTCCATCCGAATCGCCTCCTCCGGGCACTGGTAAAAGCAAGCAGCGCAGCCCTCGCAGGCCAACGCGTCTATTCGGTACGTCTCGTCGCCAGGGATGACCGCGTCAAAACGGCAGACATCGGCGCAAATACCGCAAGCGGTACACTTTTCCGGGTCAATGATCGCAATCTGCCCGCCCATAAAATCGTGTTCTTCCTGCTTGGTCGGATCGAGCACCAGTTCCAGGTTAGCCGCGTCTACGTCGGCGTCGGCCAAGACGATAGATAGCTCCTGGGAGGCCAGGTGGGCCAACGACGCCGCGACGGTCGTCTTGCCGGTGCCGCCCTTACCACTGAGAATGACGAGTTGTTTCATAAAAATCTCCTTGATAGCAAAATCAACTACCCTCAATCAGGCCATTCAATCCGAGGGGATCGTTCTCTCCCCAGAATCCGCCTGATCCTCGACCGCCTCGGCTAATGTGCCAACGTCAGTCTGCCGCACATCCACCCCGGCGTCGCCAAAGACATAGACCGGGCCGCGCCCCTGCACGCTCTCCCGCAGCAGCACCACGTCCACCTTTTGCTCCACCAACCACTCGGCCACCTGGATACCTTTGGCTTTCTCTTCCTCCACGTAAGGGTTGGCGAGGACTTGCTGCTCCTCAATTGCGCCATCGCTCAAACGCACTCTGACCAGGGCGAAGAAGGGGGCCTCCCCAAAGTGCTCACTGACAGCGCCACCCAGATCGGCCAGCGGGACAGCATACAGCCAGTGGGTGCGTTGCACCGGCTCGGCGCGGATCAGCACCCGGTCCACGTGCGGCACGGCCTGCCGAATCTGCGCCTCGATGCGCTGCGTGACCGTCTCCGCCGCCTCCAACTCGCGCACGCGCAGCGCGACCTCGGCCTCCACAAAGCGGAAACGGCCCGCGTTCCGCCCGGTGACGTTCACCACATCGACCACCGTCGGCTCGGCGGCGATGGTCTGGCGAATCTTGAGCAGTGTGTCGGCGTCCAGCGAAGCGTCCAGCAATACGCGCATCCCGTCAGTCAACATCTCCCAGCCCGTCTTGCCGATGGCGACGACGATGACCAGAGCCGCGATGCGGTCCAGCGGCAGATCGAACCGCTGCCCCACGAGCGCGGCAAAGACGATGCCGGTGGTAAAGACATGGGTGCGATATTCCTTCGCGTCGGCGATGAGAGCCGGTGAATTGGCCGCCTTCCCGACCCGTAGCTCAAAGTGACTGAATACCAGCGGAATCGCCGTCGCCACGACAATGCCGATCAACATCCAGACATTCACTATGGCCGGGCGCGCCGGGGCGAACAGCGCGTCCCGCGCGATCTCGTAGGCAGTGACAAACGTCATCAACGCCAACACCACCGCGACGACGTTCTCCAGCTTGTACAGACCGTAAGGAAAGGCTTTCGACTTGCGCGTCGAGAGTTTTAGCCCAATCAACACGCCAATCGCCGTTAGCAGATCCACTAGATTGTGGATCGTCTCGGCCTCCACGGCCAGGCTGCCAGAGGCCCGGGCAATGCTCAGATTGATCGCCGCCAGCACCACGTTGACCGCGATGGAATACCAGCCCCAGCGGGTGATGTTTATTGGGTGATCGCTCATTTTCCGATTAGGTTTTGCGCCTCTCGCAATCTAACGGTAGCCTCGTCCATCAGGCTCGCAGCTGCCAGGATCGCCTCCCGCACCGCTGGCTCAGCTTTCTCCGCCCACTTTTTGAACTCGCTGGCGTGCTCGCCGTTGTGCTCGATCCAATGGGGCAACAACACCCGTAGTTTATCCGTTTCGTTCATCCTGCACCTCCTCCAGTGGTTCCAGCCATACGCGATGTTTGAGAAAATCAATGTGGCGAATCTTGCCCGGCACGACCTGTGGCTCCTCGAAAAAGGCGGTGATACGCACCCCCTTCACGACCGGCT
>QMOE01000401.1 GCA_003648125.1 Chloroflexota bacterium | reverse complement strand
TGGCACAGACAGCCGAGGCCAGGTTCACGCGCCAGGCCACGTTGCCCAGAGGAAGCAGGGTGAATAGCTTGCCCAGCAGGACGTAGAGGGGGTAGCCGGTGGGGTGTGCCACCCCTAGCCGGGGGACGATGACCTGGAACTCGAATGTGTCGGCCTGACCGACGGATGGCAGTAGCGTGCGCAGGTAGAGCGCGAGCGTCGTCAGGCCCAAGAGGGTAGGTACCGTCCAGCGTGTCTGCTTTCCCCACGCCATCAACATCGCCAGCATCGCTCCGCCGACCAGGAGCACACCGCCGGTCAGGGGAAGCGAGACGATGCCGGTGACGTAGATAAGAGAGCAGGAAGCAGGGAGCAGGAGACAGGAGGCAGGCGGGTCGGCGAGCCGCCACAGGGCGAGGAGTGTTCCGGCGCAGACAGCGGCTACCCCGGCGACGGTCAAGGGGGAGTCGTAGAGCGGCGGCCAGAAACTAACTTCCGCTATCAGGCGGGCCAGGCCCAGCCCCCAGATCGCGCCCGCCCCGCCGACCCACACTATACGCCAGCGGTTGTCAGGGTGCGGTCTCATTACCGTCGTTGCCGTGGAAGTAATAGTCTAGAATGTCGTGGGCCACTGGCACCGCATTTGTCGAGCCTTCGCCTCCGTTGTACAGGAAGACGATGACCGAGACTTGAGGATTTTCCACCGGCGCAAAGGCGGTGAACCAGGCGTGTTCTGGTTGAGCGTATCCCAGGCGACAGATGCCAGTCTCGCGGGCGATATCGTCGCAGTATTGGGCCGTGCCGGTCTTGCCGGCCACGCGCACCCCCTCGATTTGGGCGTGCGGCGCTGTGCCGTAGGCCACTGCTCCTTCCATCCCCTCTTGGATCAGCGACCAGTTCTCCGGGCTGATGGGCAGCGTGCGGATGATCTCTGGCTCAAAAGGTTGCACCATGTTTCCTGCTGCGTCTGTGACGTGGTGGACGATGCGCGGGCGGTAGAGTGTGCCACCGTTGGCGATGACGTTGATGGCGTTGAGCATTTGCAGCGGTGTTACCTGCAGGTATCCCTCTCCGATAGAGTAGTTGTAGGTGTCACCGGTGGACCAGCTCTCGCCATACGTGAGACGTTTCCAGGTTGCCGTGGGAACTGTACCGCTGATTTCGGCTGTCAACTCTACGCCGGTGCGCGCGCCAAAGCCAAAAAGGCGGGCGTAGTGCGGAATGCCGTTTTCTTCATCCATTCCCAGCCCCTCAAAGCCGTCTTCCTCAAAGCCGCCGCCTGCTTTATAGAAAAAGATGTTACAAGAGTTGGCGATGCCGCCCACCACATCCAGCCAGCCGTGCCCGGCCCGGTTCCAGCAGTGGAACGATTGAGCTTGGCCGGGGTCGTTGGGGTAGTATTTGTTGGGCACGACGATTGTTCCGGGACAGTTCAAGCGGGTGTGCCGTCCGTCCAGCACCCCTTCCTGTAATGCTCCCGCTGCTATGACGACCTTGAACACAGAGCCGGGCTGCAGGCGGTCGGCGATGGCGTGGTTGAGCATGGGCCGGTGGACGTTCTCACTCAGGATCTGCCAATCGCGGTTAGAGATACCCTGGGTAAAGAGGTTGTCATCGTACGTGGGCAGGCTGACCATAGCCAGGATTTCGCCTGTCTGGGGGTTCATCACGATCACGACTCCGCGCGGCGAGTTCACACGCGCCAGTCCTGCTTGCAATGCTTCCTCGACGAATTGTTGCAAGTCGAGATCGAGCGTCAGATGGACGTTGTCACCGGGCGCAGGAGCGGCCTGCTGGCTGACCACGCGGATCACCCGGCCCATCACGTCCTCCTCGATCAGGCTCTCCCCTTTTTCTCCCCGCAGTTCTTCCTCGTAGGTCGCTTCGACGCCCGCGCGTCCGATGCGGTCGGTGGCCGGGTCGTAACCTTGCGCGCGGTATTCCTCTTCGTATTCCCCAGGGATGGGCAGCAGGTAGCCAAGCACCTGCGATAGCAGTGGGCCATAGGGATAGTCGCGCGCCGAGTCCACTTCGACCGACACACCGGGCAGCAACATGCTCTCTTGGGCCACCAGCAGCGCCTTTTCTCGTGCCACATTTCCCTCAATCTCGGCTGGGTGGTAGGGCACTTGCCAGGCTTCTTCCACGATTTCGCGCAGGCCCTCCTGGTCGTCGGTGGTGGTGTAGGGCCTATTGAGCAGCACGGCCAGCCGGATGAGAACGGCCTCTGCTGCGGCATCGTCGTCGGGGAGGTATTTGGGGGTGACGGTAATTTTAAAGCTAGGGACGTTGCGTACCAGCGGCGTGCCCTCGCGGTCGTAGATGATACCCCGATCGGTAGAGATGATTTTGGTGCGCAGTCTGCGCCGATCCGCTTGCACGCTATAGTACACGCCCTGCACGAACTGGAGGTACCACAATCGCTGGCCGAAAATCGCAAAGATACACAGGATCGCCACGCCCAGCAGGATGGTTCGTGGCGCTCCCTTGATGGTTGCCCAGCGTTTTTCTAATTTGCTCAGGGGTGGCTGTTGTGGGATACCGTTCGAGTTCACAGGTTGAGCCCCTTCCGCCGGATTCGACTTGAGAGCCACGCCAGCGGCTGTCGAACGAATGGGGTCAGGATGGTGTTGAGCAGCACCGACGGCCCTGCCACGTGCAGTAGTGCGAATTCCCAATCTATTGCATGTCCGGTCCAGGCCAAAATGATCAGCAGAACCAGATAGTAGGTTGCGGTGCTCAGGAGCGCCAGGAGCAATAGCCGGATCAGAGCTATCCCGAACCCTTGTCCCCAGGACTGTCCGGCCCAAAAAGCTGCCAACGTGAGTGCCAGCGCAGTCGCGCCCAGTGGCCCACCGGAGAGTAGGTCAATGATCAAACCTCCGACAAAGCCCCATACTACTCCTTCGTCTACGCTGCGTACGGCGGCCCAGGCCAATACGACCAGCAGCATCAGGTCGGGGCGCGCTCCCTTCAGACTCACTCGCGAGAGTAGAATGCTCTGAATCAGGGCTATGCCGGTCAGGAGAGGGAGACTCAGGTAGAACTTTATTTTACACCTCCGGGCGTGAAACGTGATGCGTGTATCTTTTCAATAGGGGGCGTTTCATCTCGATTGGAGGTAGTCGCGGTTTCCATACCGCGCGCTATGGAAAGCGCGGCTACGGTACAATCGCCCCGTTTGCGTGCTATGGTTCTTCAATGGGAATTTGCTCAAAGGCGGTGATCACCAGCACCAGTTCCAGGCGTGAGAGGTCTACCGCCGGACGCACGATAGCAGCCTGGAACAATTCATAGTCTTCCTGGAGCACTTTTGTTACTTGCCCGATGACCAATCCCTTGGGCAATGTGCCACCCAACCCGGAGGTCAGCACGATCTCATCGTCGCCGATGCTGTCTTCCTGTGGAATGTACTGCATCAACAGTGTGCCATCGGGCTGCCCCACGACCAGGCCGCTGACGCGGGATGTTTGGAGGAGAGCAGCGACTTGGCTATCGGCGTCGGTGAGTAGTTTTACTTTGGCCGTGCGCGGGTTTACTTGTGCAATCCGGCCCACCAATCCCGCGCCGCTGCTGACGACCGGCATGCCCACTTTTACTCCTTGACGGGCGCCCACGTTGATGGTGACG
>QMOE01000400.1 GCA_003648125.1 Chloroflexota bacterium | reverse complement strand
GGCGATCCGAGCAATGGCGGCTCAGGCAGCGACCTTTTGCTCGCCGGCGATGACATCAGCCTGACCAGTGACCAGGGCATCGGCGGCGCTGCGGTTATCACCGCCTCGGTCCCCGTCTCACCCGCCCGTGATTCAGCCTACATCCGCTACGACGGCGGCGACCGCATCATCACCAGCGGCGGCCCGGTAGACCTGACTCACGCCATGTGGCCCCTCGATAATGCGTGGGTCGGTGGCGCGTGGGAAACCTACTCCCGGCAGGCCTACGCCGATACTTTTTCCTACCACCTGCCCATCGGCGAGGACTTGTACACCTTTGGCGGCGGGGACACTGGCGCCTATGGCGATTTTCGCAACGTCTACCTCCAACTGGGAGCTTTCGAAGATAACACCACCGTCTCGATTGACAACGGCGCAAACGTCGTCAACCTGGCCCTCGACCGGGGGCAGACTTATTCTAGCATGGGCTACATCAACTCCACCTCGGCCCCTACCATCACCATCAACTCTGGCACGATCATCCACTCCAACAAACCGACCCAGGTGGGATTGATAACCGGCGCAGACGGCAACTTTCAGGGCCGCTTTTTGACCATCCTGCCCGACCAGTTGTGGGGAGCGGATTACGTCGTGCCCGTGCCGAGCGGAAATTCTGGTGATGAGGCCGAAATCTATATCTCGAATCCCAACGACTTTCCCATCGAGGTACAGGCTTACGACGCGCTTACCCACGCCTCATTCGTCATCAGCCCCACCGGCCACATCAGCGCGACGGTACCCTATTCCCAAAAAAGAGGCGGGCTTTACGTGCCTGCCGACTCGGCGGCTCGTTTTACCTCTGCCGATGGAGATTTTGGCATCGTCGTCTGCGCCGATACCTCGCACATTGATTACGATTGGGGTTTTTCTGGCATCCCCGCCAAATACCTGGCCCGAGACTATTACATCCCCTGGGCGCCCGGCGCAACCGATCTCTCAGACAATGGCTCGCCGGTGTGGGTTACGCCGCTGGCCGATGACACCACCTTTTACGTGGATTATAGCCCGCTGGACGGCGACGTGGACGAGACTTTTACCCTCGACGTGTTGGCGCAGCGACGCATCTCTGATACCATAGATTACGATAACACCGGCATGCACGTCTGGGCCACGGGCGAGTTCGCCATCGCCTGGGGAGAGGATCCACGTTCAGCCGGCCCCTCGGACCCCTACCTTGACCTGGGCTTTGCCGTATTGCCTTTGCAACAGCGCTGGCTGGACCTGGTATTGACGCTGGACAAGACGGCGGAGCCAACCATTCTACCCCTCGACGGTGGAGCCGTGACCTTTACGCTGACAGCCAGCGCATACAGCGCCCCTCTGGTCAACGTGGACATCACCGACACCCTGCCTATCAGTTGGACCTATGTACCGAGCAGCACTCTCATCACCTACGAAAGCGGCAGTCCAGAGAGCCGGGAGCCAGCCATCAATGATCGGGCCCTGTTCTGGGACCTCTCGACCGATCTGGACATCAATCAAAGCCTGACCCTCACCTTTCAGGCCCAAATCACCGCTACCTCCGGCATATCCGTCAGCGTCAACCAGGGCGAGGTTATCGGCAAGCACGAGTACTCGAACTCGCTCTTTAATCCCACCGACGACGCCACTATTTATCTTAGCCCCCTCAATTTGATAAAGTCGGTCAACGACACCCAGGCCAAAATCGGCGACACGCTGGTCTATACCCTCGCCTACGTCAACAGAAGCGAGTCCGTCACCACTACCAACGTCGTGCTGCGCGATGTGCTACCAATCCAATACGTCACTTTTAACTCGGCTTCCGCTGGCGGCACTTACGACCTCGCCAGCAGTGCCGTCACCTGGACGCTGGGCACGCTCGCGCCGGGAATCAGCGGCACTGTGACTTTGAGCGTGACGGTCAACGATTTCGTGCAAGACGGCGTCGTCATCGAGAACGTGGGATACATCGCCAGCGACCAAACGGTGATGGCGGGCAGCAACGCGGCGCGAACCGTCGTGTCGTCGCCCGACATCGAATTTGCCAAATCAGGGCCTACCGTCGCTGCGCAAGAGCAAACAATCACCTACACCCTCTCCTACGAGAACGTCGGCGGGGCCGAGGCCGCCGAGGTGGTCATCCGGGACACCATTCCGCTCTCCACCACCTATGTGCCCGGCAGCCTGGCTATTCTCACAGATACCGAGTGGATCACTCTCACCGACGCCAGCGATGGCGACCAGGGCGCTTACATCTCCCCCACGCTCGTCATCACGCCTGGGACAGTCCCCGCCGGCGAGGCCGGACAGATCCGCTTCAGCGTGCGGCTCGGCAGCGACTTGCCGCAAGGCTCGCTGATTATGAACTCGGCCACGCTCGACCGGCGGCTGGATGTACCCCGTGAATCCAACCTGGTGATCACTCGTATCCTGAACTTGTTGATCGGCAAGACGGCGGAGCAAGAGGCCGTGGCCCCCGGCGGCGTTATTTCTTACACCCTGACCTACGAAAACGTGTCGGAGGCAGTCACCCAGACAAACGTCTATGTGCGCGAGCAGATACCGGATTACACCAGTCTCATCTCTGGCACGGTATATGGCGGCGACCCGATCGAGTATTCCTGGGACAACGGCGCGACATGGAGCGCTACGCCGCCTCTCACGCCGGTCACGCACATCCGCTGGTACAACGCCGCAGTGCCCACCAATACGCAAGCGATGGTCGGATTTGCCGCGCGGGTAAACGACACTTTGCCGCCCAATACCACCATCCAGAACATGGCCCACATCAGCAGCACAGAAACTGCTACTTACTTTAGTGGGTTGATTCCCTCGAACCAGGTCGCGGTGCCGACGGTTGACCTGTGGCTGGACAAGAGCGCCAACCAACCTCTCGGCCGGCCCGGTGGCCTGATCTCTTATACCATCTCCTACGGCAATCACGGCAGCGCGGACGCTTTCGACGTGCAGATATTGGATGCTATCCCAGCCAGCGCCGCCTACAGCGCAGGCAGCATCTGGGGCGCGGGGGCGGACGATAGCGGGGATCCACTGACCTGGAACGTGCTGACGGTGACAGCCGGCGCCAGCGCACAGCAGGTTGGCTACGCCGTCCTGTTGGATAGCGGCCTCCAGCCAGGCGACGTCGTCACCAACACCGCCATCATCAGCAACCCCTTGGAGACGCGGACGAGCGATCCCGAGTTGGTGACCATTGGCGCCGATCTGGCGATATTAAAGTCTGGTGCGCCTGATGCGGTGGTCAGCGGCGTGGTATTGACTTACACGCTGGCTTATATCAACAACGGGCCATCGGACGTGCAGGATGTCTACATCACCGACACATTGCCGGTGAGCGTGACATTTGGCGGGGTAGCAAATTCGCCGCTTCCTGTTGGCCCAATCCAAGCGGGAAGATCGCTCACTTGGTACACGCCGACGCTGGCAGCCGGGGAAGGGGGCAGCATCCTCTTTACTGTGACGGTGAACGCGGATGCCGTTGATACTCTGCTCAACCGGGCGGTCATCGCTGGCACCACTTTTGATCCCTACCTGGGGAACAACGAGGCCAGCGAGATTACTCTGGTGGAAAAACTGGTCGTCACCAAGACAGCGGT
>QMOE01000399.1 GCA_003648125.1 Chloroflexota bacterium | reverse complement strand
CGACGGGTTCGCCATCCGGCACTTTAAAATCGTGGAGGGGGAAGGACTGGCGGTAGGGGCGCGGTCACCGCGCCCGACGAGACACGGGGGACACCCCCTGATCCTGGGGCGAGCGGCGGCCGACGACCTGGACAAAGAGGTCGGTGACACGCTCCGGCTCTACGAGAGCACTTATCGCATCGTGGGCATCTACGAGACGGGCGCACCTTTGGAGGACAGCGCAGGTGTCGTGCTGCTCAGCGATGCCCAGGCCCTCGCCGGACATCCTCGCCAGGTGAACGCTTACCTGCTCAAACTGCGGGACATCAAGGACGCTGAACGGGTGCGCCAGCGTATTGAGCGGCACTTTGACTTTACGGTCACCACGTCGTCCGACTTTGCCAGCAAGCAGGAGGCTATCGCCTACATCCAGGGCTTTACCTGGGCCATCTCGCTTCTGGCGGTGGTCATCGGCGGGGTGGGAGTGATGAACACAATGTTGATGAGCATCTGCGAGCGCACGCGCGAGTTCGGGGCGCTGCGCGCCGTGGGGTGGCGTCGTCGCCAGGTCTTGGGGTTGGTGCTGAAGGAATCGTTGACTCTGACCGGGCTGGGCGGGCTGATGGGCATTGGTCTGGGCGTGGCGGTGGTGCGAGCGGTGGAGCACGTGCCGGCGGTGAGCGGCTTTTTGTCCAGCACGTTCTCTCCCATTCTGTTTGCGCAGGCTATCGGTGTGGCGCTGGCGCTGGGGCTGGTGGGCGGGGCCTACCCAGCCTGGCGGGCCTCCCGCCTGATGCCGGCGGAGGCCATGCGGTCCGAGGGTGGGGCAAGGGGGGCAAGGGGGGCAAGGGCAAGCCTTGCCCCTACCAGCGGGATGACGGTGCGCAGTCTCTTGCGGCAACCCACGCGTACTCTGCTCACCACGATTGGCATTGGCATCGCTATCATGGCCATGGTCAGCCTGGGCGCTCTGGCCGATGGTCTCGTGGCAGAGATAGCGTCCGTCGCTGGCGGTGGTGTCCAGTTAGTCGGCATACAGGCAGATGCTTCGATAGACCTGAGCACGATTGACGTGGGTGTCGTGAACCACATCGCGGCCCTCCCCGGTGTGCAGCACGCCGAGGGCTTTCTGACCGGCTACGCGACCATCGGTGACGCACCCTTCTTCGTCGTCTTTGGCTACCAGCCCCACGGGCAGGGCATCCGTGACTTTCGCATCGTGGAGGGGAAGCCTCTGACCGCCAACCGGCAGATCATCATCGGCAGCGTGGCGGCGGACAATCTGGGCAAGAGAGTGGGCCAGACGTTGCGTATTCTCGACGTTCCCTTTCGCATCGTCGGCATCTACGAGACGGGGGTGCCTTTCGAGGAGGGGGGCGGGGTCGTCAGCCTGCACGACGCCCAGGCTCTCTTCGGGCAGCCGCACAAAGTCAGTTTCCTGGGCATCTGGCTGGATGACCCGAACCAGGCCGAGACGGTGCGCCGCCAGATCGAAGCGCGCTTTCCCGAGGTCGCCGTGTCACAGGCAAGCGATTTTGCCGATGATGTGGTGGATCTCAAACTCACCCGCGCCAGCACCTGGGCCATTGCTTTCCTGGCTCTCCTGGTGGGTGGGGCGGGGATGACGAACACGATGGTGATGAGCGTCTTTGAGCGCACGCGGGAGATCGGCGTACTGCGGGCGTTGGGCTGGCGCAGAGGGCGGGTGCTGTGGATGATCCTGCGCGAGTCGCTGGCCCTGAGCCTGCTCGGCGGTGTGGCGGGTCTGGTAGCCGGCATCGCGGTTGGCGAGATGCTCAGTGTCATTCCCCTTATGACAGGCTTTGTGCAGGCTCACTTTAGCATTGGTCTCTTCCTCCAGGCCCTGGGCACTGCCCTCGTGCTGGGGGCCGTGGGCGGAGTCTACCCGGCCTGGCGGGCGTCGCGGATGCGGCCGGTGGAGGCGCTCAGGTATGAATGAACAATGAAGCAATGAGCAATGAACAACCTGAAAGGAGCAAAGTGATGGGGAACGAAACCATCGTTGAGACTCGTGATTTGATAAAGATTTATGGCGACGGGGCGGAGGTGCGGGCGCTGGATGGGGTGAATATGCGCGTGGCGCGGGGAGAGTTCGTCTCCGTGATGGGACCCTCCGGCTCCGGCAAGTCCACGCTGCTCAATATGCTCGGCGCGTTGGACCGGCCTACCGGCGGCACGGTGCTGGTCAATGAGCAGGATATGGCCGGGGTGCGCGATCTGGACACCTTTCGCGCCCGTACCGTCGGCTTTATCTTTCAGTTGCACAACCTGATCCCCACGCTGACCGCCCGTGAGAACGTCGAGGTGCCGATGCGCGGCCAGCCCATTGGCGCGCGGGCCCGCCGCAGCAGGGCAAAAGAGTTGTTGGAACTGGTGGGACTGGCGGAGCGGATGAACCATCTGCCCAACCAACTCTCCGGCGGCGAGCGGCAGCGGGTGGCCATCGCCCGTTCGCTGGCGAACGAGCCCGCCATCGTCCTGGCCGACGAACCCACCGGCGACCTGGACTCGCAGAGCAGCGCCGACGTGATCGCTTTGATGCATCATCTCAACCGCGAGTTGGGCACAACCTTTATCGTCGTCACTCACGACCCGGCGGTGGCCCGCCAGACCGACCGCATCCTGGTGATGCGCGATGGCCGCATCGTACATGAGCACACGGTGGGCACTCCCTTCGAGGAGGACCTGGCCGCGTTTCGGCGCTCCGGGCTGGGAAAGGCGATCCTGGCGGAGGACGAGGCGGCGTTGGCCTCGTTTGGGCTCGACGAGCGGGCCGCGCTGCGGCGGATATTGGAGGGAGTGGCATGAAGGCTGCGACCTTTGACTTGGACGGCACACTTTTCACCGGTCACGTCTGGCAGGGCATCCCTCGTTACCTGCGTCGCCGTCGTCGCAACCGGCTCTGGCTTTACACTTCAGAATACTCGGAGCAGAGCACCACAACAAATACTAATCGCGCGCTGGATCCTTCATCAAACCTGGTTCCCGGATCACCGGCCCAATCGAGGAAGAGATACCTGGGAGAAGCACGGATGTCATTCTCATTGCGCCATAATCCGCGTGCCCACGCCTATCGCGGCGTCGAGCAGTACGCGAGTCAAGAGTCTCGGCTCGGCACCGGAGAGGATGTGTACACACGTCTCCGGGTGGCGCTGCACCAGTTCGATCATACGTGCCACCTTGTCCGCCATGCCGCCGGTGACGTCCACACCCCCGGAGCCGGCCAACACCTGGCGCACGGCGGGGAGGTCAGGTGGTGTGATGCGCGGGATTACTGCACCGGCAGAGGCCAGCACGCCATCCACCTCGCCGAGAAGCAGGATGCGGGCCGGGCGCAGCTCGTCGGCCAGGCAGAGGAAAATGTCCTCGGTGGAGATGATGGTGCCGCCGCGCACGTCGTCCAGCGCGACATCGCCGTAGACCAGCGGCACGATCCCGCGTGCCAGCGCTGTGTGGATCGGGTGCGTGTCCAGGTGCTCTAGCACACCGTCGCGGCAGCGGGCGGAGGCGGAAGGCTGCACGCTCAACACTGGGACACCGGCCTCGAGGAAGGCGTCGGTGACGAAACGGTCGAGACGGGCGGCCGCGGCGGCCACCTCGGCATAGCCGCGCCACTG
>QMOE01000398.1 GCA_003648125.1 Chloroflexota bacterium | reverse complement strand
TCCACCTGGTGTTCGGCCAGGATTTGCTTCACCCGCTCGTGGGCGCGATCCGCCACTCCCTTGCCGCCCGCCTCCGCCCACTTTTCGCGCGTCTGACGGTCGCCCAGTGGCGGGATGAACTGTTCACGCTCAAGGAACTGCATGGTGTGGCGCTGGCTCAAGAAATGGCCGCCGGGGCCGACCTGGTCAATCACGCCCAACGCCAGCGTCATCTGGTTCACGTCAACCCCCGCCAGCACCCGGTACAACCCGCCGACGATCTCATCGTCAATCACCAGGCCCTCCTTGCTGACGGTCAGCGCCCCCTCCATCGTGCCGGGGTAGAAAATCTTGTTGACCCCGCCCAGCGCGGCCATTGTCAGCACAGTTGCTTTTTCGTAACCGGCCTGAATGTCGAGCAGCTTGGAGTCGGTGGCCGAGGCGGTGCCCCGGCAGGGGATGTCGTAAAAGTGAGCGATCTGCGCGCTGGCGACGTTGATCAGCCCCATCTCGACCGCACCGATGGCGATACGCCCCACCCGCATGTCCATAATCGAGCCGCAGGTGCCGTACCAGACCGGGTTGCCGGGGTTGGCGAGTTGGATGATGGTGATGCCGCTGATGACGTCGGCCGTCTGCTGAGCCAGCAGCCCCGCCAGCGTCACCGGCGACGTGGCGCCTGCCTGCGGCTCGCTGGTCACGTCAATGGGCAGGCCGTATTTGGCGAATTCCAGCGCCCCCTCCATCTGGTCGCGGTCGTGATGCAGCGGCGCGACGGGGTTGTCGGTGGTAAAGGTGTACGGCTTGCGCCGCAGCGCGTCCTCGCCGCCGGCGATGGCGGCCACCATGCGCAGACAATCCTCGGCCATGATGCGCTCGCGCGAGGTCGCCTTGATCACCTTGCTGGAATTACGCACCGATTCCAGATAGCCATAGACGTGAGTGGCGCGGATCGGCACGCCGTTAATCTGGGGCATGATGGAGCCAGAGTGGAGCAGGTGATAGTGCGGCAGCGCGTCCGCCAGCTTGACCAGATGCCCCACGTCCTCCAGCGTCGTGCGGTGCGTTGTGCCGCTGGCATAATCGTAGCAATTGAGGCGGCCGATCATCGGCTCATAGTGCAGCGACTGGGTCGAGACGTGGACATCGTTCTTGGGGTTGCGAGCGTAGACGGTGAAGGATGACGGCGCGCGCGCCAGCGCCTCCTCGACGACGTAGCCGGGGATGCGGCAGATCATTGTCTCCTCATCCACCGCACTGCCGGCCTGACGCAAAAGATCACGGGCGGCCGGCGCTTTGACCAGCACGCCCGTGTTCCACAAAATCTCTAGCGCCGCCTGATGGATGTCATAGATCTGCTCATCGGAGAGCACCTTCAATTGGGGCCGAAAGTTCATCGCTGACCTCCTACAGGTAAGCTACATCGTCACGACGACGCGGTACGTGTCTGGCCGCAGTGCCGCTTGCAAGCCCTCCTCCAATTTTGCAAAGGGCAACACCAGCGAGATGAACGGCTTGAGGTCAATCAGCCCCTGGGAGATCATACGCACGGTCTGGAGCACGTCCTCTTTGTTCTGACTCATCGTGCCGGTCAGCGTGATCTCTTTGCTGTGGAAGAGGTTGGGATCAATCGATATCTTGGTGCCGCGCGGGTGGATGCTGGCGTAGACGTGGACACGCCCGCCCTTGGCGACCGCCTCCACCGCCTGCTCCACCGCCTGGGCCACGCTGACCGCGCAAAAGATCACGTCCGCGCCCCGGCCGCCGGTCAGCGCCTTTACCCGATCCACAAAGGAATCCTGGGTTGGGTCAATGACGGCATCGGCGCCCATCTTTTGGGCAAAGGCCGCCCGTTCGGCGTTAGGCTCGCTGACGATGACGCGGGCGCCGGCCTGCCTGGCGAGTAGAAGATGGAACATGCCCATCACACCCGCCCCTACGACGACCACGTTGTCGGCCCGCTCGATCTGGCCCTTGCGCACACTGCGGAGAGCACACGCCAGTGGTTCGGTCAGGCAAATCTCCTCGAATGACTTGTCATTGCTGGCCCTGTAGAGTTGATAATCGTCGAGCAGCACGTACCCCGCCAGGCCAGCCGGGCCGGGGACGTCCGTCTCGCGGGAGGGCTTGCGGGAGTTGTCACAGATGTTATCCAGGCCACGCCGGCACGATTCGCAGTAGCCGCAACGGTTCAGCGTCGAGGCCATCACCCGGTCGCCTATCTGCGCGTCGGTGTGGACGTATTGGCCCAGTTTGACCAGTTCGCCCGAGACCTCGTGCCCGCCGGCCAAGGGATAAAAATGCTCCTCGCCGGTGTACATCCGCTGCTCCCAGGTGCAGAGCGCGCATGCCTTTACCTTGACCAACGCCTGGTGAGGGCCAGGCTCTGGGATGGGTAGTTCGTCAAAACGAATCTGTTTGGGTCCGACAAAGACCGCTCGTTGAAAAGTTTCTGTCATTGATAGCTCCTTTACGATCAGAAACCAGGTTTTTTCCGAAAAACCTGGTTTCTCTCTACTTGAGGTACTCGAACGCCGCGTCCACGCTCGCTCCTTCGTGGATGATAGCCGCGATAGCCGCCGTCATCTTGTCCGGTTCGGGGTAGCGCCAGATATTCCGCCCGACTGCGACGCCGCTGGCGCCGGCCTGCATCGCCTCGTGGATCGAGTTCAGCAGATCGCGGGGGTCCTTGGACTTGCTGCCGCCCAACACGACGAGGGGCACGTACACCTGCTCGACAATCTTGCGGAAACTTTCCACGTCGCCGCTGTAGGTGGTCTTGATGAAATCCACGCCCAGTTCAGCGCCGATGCGGCAGGCGTGGCCGATATTCTCCGCTGTCCACATCTCGGCCGGATTCTCGAACCCGGCGGGCAACATCTCGGCCATCACAGGCACGTTCCATTCAGCGCACTGGGAAATCAACTCGGATAGATATGGCAGCGTCACCGTCTCGTACTTTGAGCCGGGCATACCCATACAGCAGACAGCGTCTGCACCGACGCGCAGCGCGTCGTAGACATCATATATCAACTGCATCGGCCCGTGTTCCTTGGCCAGCGACGAGCCGCCGCCGTCAACGCGCAGGACGATGCCCATATTGCCGATTTCCTCGGCAAACTGCGTGACGACGCCAAAAGTGGTCAACATAGCGTCCGCGCCGCCAGCCCTAATTTTACTGACGACCTGGCCCGGTTTTTCCAACCCTTCCATTATGCCAAATACAGCCGCGTGGTCCATCGCCACGATCAGCGCTTTGCCATCTTTGCCAAAGATGTGATTCCAGCGATGGGTTTTTAGTCCAATCATTTTTTGTTCTCCTTTGTATTTTCACAGTAGTCGAGGTTTCCATGCCTCGCGGGATCGGCGCGATATGGAAATCGCGGCTACCAAAAACGAGACGTGATGCGCGAAACGCGACGAGGTCACGAATCACGCATCACGTCTCGCGCATCACCAATCATACTTCTACGGTGCAGTCGCTAGAAAAGCCCGACTTTGATGGCCTCACCTGTCTCGGTGTCAATGCCCGGCCAGAGCGGGTAGGAACCCAGTACACCGACCAGGATGATGACGATCATGATCGTCGTGGGTGACACGCTCTTCTTGGTCACCAGCCACCAGATGAGTAGTACCAGCAGCAACG
>QMOE01000397.1 GCA_003648125.1 Chloroflexota bacterium | reverse complement strand
TAGCGAGCGCCGGTCGAGTAGGCCCGAAGGGCCGTATCGAGACCAAGCAGGCTGAGCAGTCCAAAATGCAAGATTGTGGCCGCGAGCAGTATAACAAACGTGTCGCTTTTACCGTAATGCCTTGAAACATCCATTCACCGCGAGTTGGAATAGCGAGGGAGGTGTGTATGTTACCGGAATTTGACTTGTTGATGCCCCAGACGCTGCCAGAGGCGCTGGATATGCTGGCGGATGCGCCGGAGGCCGTACCACTGGCCGGGGGGACGAACCTGATCCCCGATATGCGCTCCGGCCGCAATCGCCCTGCCGTGCTGGTGAACCTGGCCGCGCTGGACGAACTGCGTGGCATTCGCCGCGATGACGGCCACATCGTCGTGGGCGGCGGCGCGACCATTGCTCAACTGCTCCGCAACCCGCTGATCGCCGCGCCGCTGGCGGAGGCCGCCGCAGTGATGGCGAGTCCGCTGGTGCGCAACCGCGCCACGCTCGCCGGGAACCTGGTGGATGGCTCTCCCGCGGCCGACACTGTGCCGCCGTTGCTGGCTCTGGACGCGGAGGTGGAACTGACCAGCAAATCCGGCGCCCGCTGGCTGCCGCTGGACGAATTTCTGCTCGGCGTGCGTCACACCGCCCGCCGCCCGGACGAGCTGTTGACCGCTGTGCGCTGGCCCATTTCCGCACCCAATAGCAAAGCCGCCTTTTACAAAATCGGCCTGCGCAAGGCTGACGCGATTGCCGTGGCGAGCGTCGCCGTGCTGGTCGAGTACGGCGATGACGGTCGTTGCGAGCAGGCGCGCATCGCGCTGGGGTCGGTGTCGCCGCGCGTCATCCGCGCCCGCGCCGCCGAGGCCGCGCTACGCGGCCAATCGCTGACCGATGAAGCAATCGCCGAGGCCGCCCGTCTCGCCGCCGAGGCAATCAATCCAATAGACGACGTGCGCGCCTCAGCGGCCTATCGCAGGCAGGTGGCGGGGGTACTCGTGCGCCGTCTGCTGACCGAGGTAGGAGGGAAATGATGCAACCACAAGTTATAACACTCAATGTCAATGGACGCACGCACCAAGTCGCTCTGAATCCCAACGCGACCTTGCTCCAGACGTTGCGCGACCTGGGCTACACCGACGTCAAGAACGGCTGCGAGAAGGGGGATTGCGGCGCGTGCGCGGTGCTCTTGAACGGAGAAGCGGTCAATAGCTGCCTGGTGCTGGCCTGGCAGGCGGAGGGAGCCGAGATCATCACTAACTCTGGCCTGGGGACGATGGACCATCCCCACCCCTTGCAGGAGGCGTTCGCCGACGCCGGGGCCGCGCAGTGCGGTTACTGCACGCCGGGGATGATCATCTCGGCCAAGGCGTTGTTGGATAGCAACCCCCATCCGAGCGAGGAGGAGGTCCGCGTGGCGCTCTCTGGCAACCTGTGTCGCTGCACGGGATACGGTCAAATTATCGAAGCGGTGCAGATGGCGGCGGAGAGAATGGAGGAGACAAGATGCAAGGGGCAAGATGCAGGAGGTGAGCGATGAAATACGAGGCCAAGCCATTACCCCCCGTTGAGTTGCCCGAGCTATGCACGATCGGCAAGCCTCTGCGCCGCGTGGACGCGCTGGGCAAGACGACCGGCGCGACTGTCTACGCCGCCGATTTCACGATGCCGAACATGCTCCACGCCAAGGTGTTCCGCAGCAGTGAACCATCGGCGCGCATCAAGCGGTTGGACGTCTGCCGCGCGCGGGCGCTGCCAGGCGTCGTTTGCGTGTTGACCCACGAGGATCTGCCGGATGGCAAGCTGGTGACGGATATGCCTGGTCAGACCGGGCAAAAGCGGCGCAAAGGCTCCGACGCGCCGGTGCTGGTCTCCGATAGAGTTCGTTTTGCCGGGGAGCCAATCGCGCTGGTGGCGGCTGAGAGGTTGGACATTGCAGAGCGCGCGCTGGAGCTGATCGAGATCGAGTACGAACCGTTGCCCGGCGTCTTTGATCCATTGGAGGCGTTAAAGCCAGGCGCACCCGTCACCTACGAGCCGGACAACGTTGTCTCCACCTGGAAGGTTCACAAAGGGGACGTCAAAGCCGGGATGGCAGCGGCGGACGTGATCGTGGAAAACAGTTTCCGTGTACCGTTCATTGACCACGCTTACATCGAGCCGGAGGCCGGCGTGGCCTGGGTGGACGGGCGGGATGTGATCAATATCCGCGTCTGCACGCAGGTGGTGGAGCACTTTCGCAGCATCGCCCGCGCGGTCGGCGTGCCGCACAACAAAATCCACATCCAGGGCACTATGCTGGGCGGTGGATTCGGCGGCAAGGAAGATATCACCGTCGAGATATTTCTGGCCTTGCTGGTAAAGCACACCCGCCGTCCCGTCAAACTGGTTTATACGCGCGAGGAATCCATCCAGGCGCACTCCAAGCGGCACCCGTTCGTCATCACCCATCGCACGGGAGTCAAGAAGAACGGGCGCATCACCGGAGCCGAGATTGAGATGGTCTCCGACGCCGGGGCATATCCCTACCTCAGCCCCTACGTGTTGCTCTACGCCACCATCGCTTCGACCGGGCCGTACCGGGTGGATAATCTGGAGGTGAACAGTGTCTCCGCCGCCACCAACAACCCGTTCACCAGCGCGTTCAGGGGTTTTGGTGCAGCGCAGGCAGCCGTGGCCTACGAGCAGCAGATGGACGAGATCGCCAAGACGCTGGGCCTCGATCCGCTGGAGGTGCGGCGGGTCAACTATCTTGAGACCGGCGACCGGAACACCACTGGGCAGGTCATCAAGAGCGCGACGTGGTTGGAGGAGACGGCCACGCGGGTGCTGGAAGCGTTGGGCGAAAAGAGCGCGCCTCCGAACAACAGGGTGAAAATCGGCCAGGGATTTGCCTCCTACATGCAAAGCTATGGCCGCATCACCTGGTTCCACGACACCTCGCGCGCCTGGGTGGGGTTAGAGTTGGACGGCAGTGTGATCATCCGCTGCGGCGTGCCCGATTTGGGCGCGGGACAGGTGAACAGCCTGTGCCAGATCGCGGCCGAGGTGTTGGGCGTGGGGCTGGACGATGTGACGATCTACAGCACCGATTCGGCGCTGACGCCGCTGGCGGGCACGACGACTGCCACTCGCCAGCTCTACATGTCGGGCAACGCTGTCTTGCACGCCGCGAGCAATGTGCGCGAGACGCTGCTCAACCGCGCCGTCAAGTATTTCGAGGAGGAGCCGGATAACCTGGATATAGCGGAGAGGCGGGTATTCGTCAAAGATGACCCCGAGAACTCGCTGCCGCTGGCGGAACTGGCGGCGATGTGCGCGGCGGACGGCTTGCCGCTCTCCAACCTGTATCTGTTCAAAGCGCCTTTCAGCGCGACGCTCGATCCAGAGAACCTCCGGGGAGATGTGTTCCCCGACTTTACCTTTGGCGCACAGGCGGTCGAGGTGGCGGTGGATACCGAGACGGGGGAGATCACGCTGCTAAAGTCCGTGGCCTGCCACGACATCGGGCGGGCCATCAACCGGGCCGCCGCCGTGGGGCAGATTCAGGGCGGCAGCGCGCAGGGGTTGGGTTACGCGCTGATGGAGGATGTGATCGTCAAGCAGGGCGTGATCCAGACGCCGTCGCTCTCCGAGTACCTGAT
>QMOE01000396.1 GCA_003648125.1 Chloroflexota bacterium | reverse complement strand
GTCGCTAGCCTTAGGTTGACGCGCATGGGTAAGAAACCCGCCCTACAGATTCGCGCCCCGGATTATTGAGATGATACAGTCTATGTGTGGATGGCTATTCGTTACTGTTGTTGGCTCACAGGGATAAAAACGCGGAAGGGGAGTGCTTCGTAAACTTGGTTCAGACTCAGGTAATCTTTGCTCCAACCGCCGATGGCGTAGATAGCGGTTTCGTGCATGACCGTGCCCGGACTGCGCCATTCTCCTACCAACGGCGTTTCGATGGTGTTCCAGGCGTCATTGGTTTGATCGTAGCGCTCGTTAAAGCCCAGATAGCTGGTCCAGCCACCTCCGCCGATGGCGTAGAGTTGACCGCCCAGTGCGACCAGCCCCAGCCCTCCTCGGCCCACTGTGAGGGGGGCGCATGTTTCCCACGTCTCTGTTGCCGGGTCGTAGGCCGCGCAGGTAGTTTGTTCTTGCTTGCCGTCGTATCCGCCCACGACGTAGAGGCGACTTCCCAAAAGGGCGGCCGCGGCAAAGCCTCGCCGTGTATTCATCGGCGCTCCTGTGCTCCAGGTATCCGTCTGGCGGTCGTAGATGTAGGTCGTGGCGGCGTATTGCTCCCCGTCCCACCCGCCGAACAGGTAGATTTTCTCACCCTGAGCGGCGAGGGCGTAAGCGCAACGTGATTCTGGCAGTGGTCTGACCTCGCGCCAAGAGTCAATTAGCGTGTCGTACACCTGGACCGTCTGTGTTGGCGTGCCATTGGCGTCGCAGCCGCCCGGCACATACACATCTGTCCCGATGGCGGCAGCCGAGACGTAGGTTGCCGGAACCGGTTTATCGCTTCCCCGCGTCCAGATGTCATCTTGAGGATCGTATATCTCGACGGCGGACGTGGTTCCCTCTGGGGTCTGCCCGGCGATGGCGTAGATGCGTCCTGCGACGGCGGCGAGTGCCAGGTAAGCGCGGCGGGTGGGCATCTGGGAGCGATCGCGCCAGGAGGTTTCCGCTATGAATGGCAGCGATTGCTCGGCCGGTACGTTCGGTGGCAGGTCATCTTCGTTGCTCGCCTGTGGCCGGCTGCGGGGCCACGTCGTGGCTATCACAGCTACCATGAGCAGCAAGGTGACGCTCAACGCTACTCGCTTGAGCCGGGGGAGGGGAGGCTCAGGGGCGACCGCTGGAGCCTGGGGTGTGGTTGATGGGTGCTCTTTTGTTATTTCTGGTACGAGCACCCACCCTTCGCGCACGGCCATCATCGTCGCCTCGGTGCGTGATTCGGCCCCCAGTTTGGTGAACGTGTTGCGCAGATGGACTTTGACAGTGTTGATGCTGATGCTCAGCCGGTAGGCGATTTCGCGATTGGTGACGCCGGTGGCCACCAGCCGCAGGATTTCCATCTCGCGCTTGCTTAGGGGTTCGCCGTATTCGGGCATTGTGGTTTCAGGTCATTTTGACTACAATGTCGGAGAGTACGTTGGCCGCCTCGTCTCCCCGGTCGGCGGCGTTGCTCAGGTGGCGGTAGATTTCACGCATCTTGAGCATGTGGACGATGTGTTCCACGTCCTGCGGCTGATGGAACAGGTCGGCCAGCGCCTCGCGGTAGACTGCCTCGACGCGGTTTTCGAGCGCCTTGGCTCGCACAGCGTGATCTTCGGCTACGCCGGGGTGGTCGGATAGCCGTAGCACGCCCATGTAAATCTCGCGCGCGGCATCGCGCAACAACGAGGTGATGCGTTGCAGGAAATTGTTGGGTTCCACTTCCAGGATGACCATCTCGCCGACCGTCGTGTAGGCATAGTCGAGGACGTCGTCAATGGCGCGCGAGAGGGCATGAATATCCTCCCGGTCAATCGGGGTGACGAAAGTGTGATTCAATTCGTCAATCAAGATGCGCCGTACCTCATCCGCTTCTTTCTCCAGGCGCGTGACCGCGTCGGCGTGTTTCTCGCTTGGCTCTTTGATGTATTCGAGCAGTGCTTCCACGCCTTGTACGGTATAATCAGATTGCTGGGTCAATAATTGGATGAACCGATTTGGTTGAGGTTTGAAGAAACGTTGTAGCCAGTTCATTCGATGTTTTCCTCCTACGGTACAATCAGGCGCACGATCAGGTAGGTTAACGCCGCCAAAAGGGCCGAAGCGGGAATGGTCAGCACCCAGGCCGTGAGGATGTTCCAGACGACGCCCCAGCGCACCTTGCTTACTCGCTCGGCCGAACCGACGCCCATAATGGCCGAACTGACCACCTGCGTGGTGCTGACGGGGCCGCCCAGCAGTGCTGCGCTCATGACCACAGTGGTTGACGCGACCTGGGCCGTGAAGCTGTGTACTGGCCGGATTTTGTAGAACTTGCCTCCCAACGTGTGGATGATGCGCCACCCGCCCATCGCTGTTCCCAAAGCGATGGCTCCGGCGCTGGCGGCGATGACCCATGTCGGTACCTTGAACTGCGTCAGGACGCCAGCGCCCACCAGTCCCATCGTGATGATTCCCATAGTCTTCTGGGCATCGTTTGTCCCGTGGCTCAGTGCCAGTGCCAGGGCGGTGATGATCTGTGCCCGTTTGAAAAACCAATTGATGCGTGGTGAGGCCCCTCGGGCCAGGAACAAGACCAGTTTCATGAGCACGTAGCCGCCGATCAACCCGGCCGGTGGCGCTATCAGCAGTGCGATAATGACCTTGAGCAACCCCGGCAGTAGCACTGCTTCTGTTCCATAGCCCACTATGCTGGCGCCGATCAGGCCGCCGACGAGCGCGTGGGAAGAGCTGGACGGGATGCCAAAGAACCAGGTGATCAGCCCCCAGCCAATCGCGGCCAGCAGCGCGGCCAGCACGACGTTAATTGTGCCGGCATAGGGCTGCACCACCTCGTGGCCGATGGTGTTTGCCACGGCGACGCCAAAAATAAAGGGGGCAGTAAAGTGGGCTATCGCACTGAGCAGCAGGGCTTGCCGGGGCCGCATAGCCCGCGACGAAATCATAGTAGCGACGGTGTTGGCGCTATCCTGGAAGCCGTTCAAAAAGTCGAACGCTAGAGCTATGGCGATGAAGGCAATAATTGTGGGTGACATGGGCTAGATTATAACATATCGGTGGACTTGGGCAAGGGCGAGGGTTCAAGATGACAGAGTCCACAGCACGATCTCGGGCGGGGCGAGGAAGCGAGCGCGTGGCGCGCCCATCCCCTCCATCCCCAGACCGCGACTCACATAGAGGGTCGTGCTGTTTTTCTCGTACCGGCCCATCTCGTATCGCTTCCAGAAATGGGAGCTGGTGACGAGCGCGCCAAAGAGGGGCAGGCGGACTTGCCCGCCGTGAGTATGACCGCAGAGGTAGAGATCAATGCCCAGTTCCGCCGCCTCCGGCATCAGGTCGGGGGAGTGGTAGAGCAGCAGGGTGAACGCGCGTTCGGGGTTGCCATCCAGCAGGCGGTGGAGGCGGGGAATGTCCGCGTGACGCTCGTGAGTGCAGCGCAATCCGGCCAGCCGCAGAGTGTGACCGTTGACGCGCAATTCCTCGACCTCGTCCAGCAGCCAGGTGATGGGCAGACCTTCAAAGATGATCGGCACGACAGCGGGGAGGTCTACCGGGGGACTGCCGGTGACGGCGTAGACGGGGCTGGGGGCGACGGCGCAGAGACG
>QMOE01000395.1 GCA_003648125.1 Chloroflexota bacterium | reverse complement strand
TTCGCTGTTCTCCTCTTTTGCGCAAAATGCAGAACTTTTGAACGAAGCGATTGCCAGGTTCCCGGAAGAACTGCGTATGGCATTTGGCATGAACGGCATAGATCTCTCGACCGTTTTGGGATTTTACAGTTTTGTCTTTCTCTTTACCCAAATCTGCCTGGCGATCCAGGCCGCGAATTACGGATTTTCGCTGGTCTCTATCGAAGAAAGAGAATGGACGGCGGATTTTCTATTAGCCAAGCCGGTAGGGCGCGCACAGATATTGACCAGCAAATTGCTCGCCGCGCTGAGTAGTTTGACCATCACCAATATCGTCGTCTGGATTAGCAGTTTTGGCTTTATCAATTTGTTCAAAGGGGACAGGACGTATGAGACCAAACCCCTGCTGCTGTTGCTGCTGAGCATCCTGGTATTCCAACTGTTCTTCCTGACCGTGGGCCTGGTGGTTTCGCTGTTGGTGAAAAGAATCAGGAGCGTGACGCCCTATTCGATGGCGCTTGGATTTGGGATGTACGTGCTGAGCGCTTTTGGCGGCATGCTCGGCGAGAGCGCGTTGGAAAAGATCACACCCTTTAAGCATTTCGACCCCAACTATATCATCCAGCACGGAGCCTATGACCTGCCCCTGGTGCTGATCAGTGTCGCGATGATCGTGATTTCTCTGGTGGGCAGTTATGTGCTCTATACCAGGCGGGATATCCCGGCTGTGGTGTAAGGAGGCCAGGCGATGAATATCTTTGTGAGAGAATTGAAGGCAAACCTGAAATCGCTGCTCATCTGGGGCGGCATCGTGATCTTGTTCGTGACGATAGGGATGGCCAAGTTTTCCGCCTACGAGGGTAACCCCGATATGTTGGCGATATTGGACCAGTTGCCGCAGGCTTTATTAGACGCATTCAACATGCAAGCGTTTAACCTGACCACGCTCACTGGCTTTTTCGGCGTGATGTTCACTTATTTTGCACTCCTCCTGTCCATTGCCGCGGCCATGTGGGGCAGCGACATTATCTCGAAGGAAGAACGCGACAAAACGGTCGAGTTTGCGCTCACCCTGCCGGTGACCCGCAGCCGCTTGGTGACCGCCAAAACGCTGGCCGCACTGGTCAATTGCGTCGGCTTGCTGCTCATCACCTGGGGCGCTTCTCTCGTCAGCGCGGCCAAATATCAGCCTGAGAGCGAATTTTACAACTTTTTGAACTTGTGCATGCTGGCGCTGTTCATCATGCAGATGATATTCCTGGCAGTTGGCATTTTCCTGGGCTGTGCCATGAAACAGTACAAGCGAGCCGGTTCTTTAGCAGTATCTCTGCTGCTGGGAACCTATTTCCTCTCCGTAATTTCTGGGCTAAATGAAAATCTGGATTTTCTCAAGTACTTTTCTCCATTCAAGTATTTCGACGTGGGTATGATGCTGCACGAAGCAAAGATTGATCTGGGCTTTGTATGGCTGTCGGCCGGGATCATTGCTGTGAGCATGATTGGTGCATATGTGACGTACTCGAGGAGAGATTTGTACATCTAGTTGCCCGGCGTTTTCACGCCCCCAAAGCCTCCGATGGGCCACGGAACGCGATCATCGGATCGCGGCCATCTTGGCTTGTCGTAGAGGCAAGGCAGTGCCTCGTCCCTCCCTCGGCACAGTGGTCGCACTTGACAAACAGGCACATCTGACATATCATAAGAGAACAGAAAACAATATCCCTCCGACTCGTTCAATCCCCACTGGGATTGACGAGCGATAAGGTGTAGGGAGTAATCCCTCTGCCCGCCGTGTTTGCAAAGGAGGCGCTTCGACTTGGTGCATTAGAGCCAGGCCAGAGGTGGCCTCCTTTTTGTTTTCAATTCTATTTCTAGGCTAGAATAAGGAGGTCACAAATGTCCAAGATATTGCGTGTCAACATGTCCAGCCGCGCCACCACCTACGAAGATGTACCAGACAAGTACAAGTTCCTCGGCGGTCGCGGCCTCACGTCCACCATCATCTACGATGAGGTGGACGCCACCTGTCACCCGCTGGGGCCGAACAACAAGCTCGTCTTTGCCCCTGGCATCGTCACCGGCACCAACGCGTCGACTTCGGGCCGGGTCTCGGTGGGCGGCAAATCTCCCCTCACCGGCGGCATCAAGGAATCAAACGCCGGCACCGGCTGGTCCCAACTGGTGGCCCGTTTGGGCCTCAAGGCCATCGTCGTCGAGGGCTATCCCACGGACGACGGCTGGTGGGGGCTGCACATCACCAAGGACGGCGCTACCTTCTTCCCTGCCGACGAATACGCCGGCAAGGGTCTCTATGAAGTCTACCCGCTGCTGTTTGAAAAGTTCGGCCAAAAGGTCGGCATTGCCGCCACCGGCGTCGCTGGTGAGAAGAAGAGCGCCAATGCCGGCATCTGCTTCAATGACATTGATAACCGGCCCAGCCGCTACTCTGGACGCGGTGGACTGGGCGGGGTGATGGGCAGCAAGCACCTCAAGTTCATTGTCGTGGACGGCGCTGGCGCACCCGGCGTAGAGTTTGCCAATAAGGAACTCTTTGACGTCGGGCGCAAGAAAGTGACCGAGGCGATCCGCAGTCACGACCTGACCAAGCCCGGCGGCGCTCTTAACCTCTACGGCACCGCTGTCCTGGTCAACATCGTCAACGAGGCTGGCGGCCTGCCCACCCGCAACTTCCGCGAGGGCCGCTTCGAGGGCGCGGCCAAGATCTCTGGCGAGGCCATGTCTGAACTATGCGAGACCCGCGGGGGCGTCGGCATGATGGGTCACCCCTGCCACCCCGGCTGCATCATCCAGTGCTCCAACGTCATCCCCAACCCCGATGGCACAGAGTTGGTTTCCGTCATCGAGTACGAGACCACCTGGGCATTGGGGGCCAACTGCGGCATTGACGACCTGGACGTGATCGGCAAACTGACCTGGATGTGCAACGATTTGGGAATGGACACTATCGAGGCCGGTAACACCATTGCTGTGGCGATGGAGGCCGGGCTGGCCGAGTTCGGCGACGGGAAGCGGGCCATCGAGTTGATGGAGGAAATCTACAAGGATACGCCGCTGGGCCATATCCTGAGCCAGGGCACGGAGGCGACCGCCAAGGCCTTTGGCGTTATACGCTGCCCCACCGTCAAGGGGCAGGCTATGCCCGCCTACGAGCCTCGCGCCATCAAGGGCATTGGCTACACCTATGCCATCTCCACGATGGGCGCTGACCACACCTCTGGCTACACCATCGCCTCCGAGATCGCGGGGTGCGGCGGCAAGGTGGATCAGTTTGAAGTTGACAAGACGGAACTGGTGCGCGCCTTCCAGTATTCCACTGCCTGCCTCGATTGCACGGGCCACTGCTTGTTCGTTGCCTTCCCCATGCTGGATATTCCCACCACTTTGGAGGGGATCATCGAGGAGTGCAATGGTGTCCTGGGCACAGACTGGACGACAGACGACGCTATGGTCATCGGCAAGGCGGTCATTGACAAGGAATTGGCTTTCAACAGGGCGGCTGGCCTCACGAAAGCAGACGACCGGCTGCCAGAGTTCATGAAGTACGAGAAACTCCCGCCCCACAACGTCACCTGGGACGTGCCGGACGAGATGCTGGACGCCGTGTTCGAGGACTAGCAGATTATAAAC
>QMOE01000394.1 GCA_003648125.1 Chloroflexota bacterium | reverse complement strand
CGGGATTCCCGGTGGGAGTGTTGACTACTTTCTCGTTTCAGCAACGAATGGCAAGGTCAAGGACTTTGTTGGCATCGAACTCCAGACAATAGACACAACGGGCACAGTTTGGCCTGAACGACAGAGATTCTTGAATGAGCAAAAAGTTAGCACCAGCGACGTCAATTCACCTAAAAATTTTGGTATGAATTGGAAAATGACTGCCAAGACCACCCTGGTACAACTCCACCACGAGGTGGAAACTTTTGAAAACATCAACAAGCATCTCGTGCTAGTCTTACAAGACCACCTGCTCAATTACATGCGCCGCGAGTTCCAGTTCGAGCACATCGGGAAATCACGCCTGGGAGATCCAATGCACATCCACTCGTACAGGTTCTCCCAGACAAAAGATGGGACCTTCCGCATAGACCTGGACATGCGCTATAGCACGGACTCCAACGGCATCGCAACCAGCCTGGGGTTGAGCGCCAGCCCCAAAGTTGAACTCGAAGAGATGATCGCGATACTGGAAAGCAAAATCTCGACCGAGACTCGCCTTGCACTCGGAGCCACGAGATAGAGAACAGAAAGTGACACTGATTGAACAGATGAACACATATTCTTTTACCCAACCAGATCACCAATGCGCCTGACTGACTCCCACGCCCACCTGCACTTTTCCCAGTTCGACGCCGACCGCGACGCGGTGATAGAGCGGGCGCGAGAGGCGGGCGTCACTGCCATCCTCGAAGTCGGCGTTGACCTGGCCTCCAGCAAGGCGGCGGTGGCGCTGGCAAAACAATACGATTTCATCTCCGCCGCTGTGGGGATTCACCCGCACGATGCCAAACTGGTCAATCCAAAGACATTAGATCAACTGCGCGTGCTGGCCCATCGCCCCCAGGTGGTCGCTATCGGCGAGATCGGCCTGGACTATTACCGCGACCGCTCGCCACGCCCGGTGCAGCGGCGCGCCTTTGCCGATCAACTGGCACTGGCGGCAGAATTGGAACTGCCCGTCATCATCCACAGCCGCGAGGCCCACGACGACGTGATGGAACAATTGCGCGGGTGGAAGGGGCGCGGCGTCCTGCACTCGTACTCCGCTGGGCCGGAGCACCTGGACGAGGTGCTGGAACTAGGCTTTTACGTCAGCATCTCGGGGCCGGTCACATTTCCACGCGCCGACCGGCTGCGGGAGGCGGCGGCTCTGGTCCCATTGGAACGGCTATTGGTCGAGACCGACTCTCCCTTCCTGACCCCCGTCCCGCGCCGGGGGCGGCGCAACGAACCGGCTCTAGTGCGGCACGTGGTCGAGGCGGTCGCCCGCGCCAGGGGCGCGCCAGCGGAGACGGTGGCCCAGGCGACGGCGGACAACCTCGGCCGCCTTTTTAATATCCTACCTTAACCTGCAAACTTGCCAAGAGGTACCATTGAAGCATTTGCCTTTTTTCGATCTAGTTCACGACGACTTGGAACGTGTGGAAACCATTCTGCTGGAGCGTCCCCCAGGGCAGCACGAGGCTATCAGCGTGGCACTGGATCACCTGGTCAGTGGTGGGGGGAAGCGGATTCGGCCTGCGCAGGTGCTTCTCTCCGCCCATCTCTGCCAGGCGGATGTGGACAAAGCTGTCTTTGCCGCCGCCGCCGTCGAATTGCTCCACACCGCCACCCTGGTCCACGACGACCTGATTGACGGAGCGCTGATACGCCGGGGCATAGAGACACTGAACGCTCACTGGTCACCCGCCGCGACGGTGCTCACCGGCGACTATGTCTTTGCCCGTGCGGCCCACCTGGCATCCCAGGCTGAGAGTGTCCCGTTGATGCAGTGCTTTGCCGAGACACTGATGACCATCTGCAATGGCGAGGTGCGGCAGATGTTCGATGGAAAGCACAAGCGAACCGACCTCCGGGAATACGAGCAGCGCATACATGCCAAGACTGCATCTCTCATCTCTATGTCTGCTCAAGCCGGGGCCATCCTGGCCGCTGTTGGGGAGAAAAAAAGAGAATCTCTGCGAGTCTATGGGGAGCAATTAGGGCTGGCCTTCCAGATCGTGGATGACGTGTTGGACTTTGTGGCGGACGAGGCAATGCTGGGCAAACCGGTGGGCAGCGATCTGCGACAAGGACTGATCACGCTGCCGGTGCTGCTCTTCCTGGAAACGGAACCAGACCACCCCCTGATCAACCGGGTGCTTGAAGGCAGCGCTCCCCAAAATACGGTTGACGAGGCCGTGCGGGTGATAGTCAATTCCCCAGCCATCAAACGAGCGCTGAAGGTGGCACAGGAACACGCGGGCCAGGCCAGAGTCGCTTTGAGCGAACTCTCGGACTCTCCCTATCGAACCGCGTTATTGGGCCTGGTGAATTTTACCGTCCGCCGCCGCTTCTAAATTATACTATGCCTGACCTTTCTATCGTCATCGTCAACTGGAACGTCCGCGACCTCCTGCACCGCTGCCTCCGCTCCATACTTGTCAACTCGCCAACTTGCACACTCGAAATCATCGTCGTGGACAACGGCTCCAGCGATGACAGTGTCAAGATGGTGCGGGCCGAGTTCCCCAATGTCCACCTCATCGCCAACGCCGAAAATCGCGGCTTCCCCGCCGCCAACAACCAGGGACTGGCCATCGCACAAGGCCGGTACGTGCTGCTGCTGAATCCAGATACCGAGATCGTGGGAGGCGCGCTGGCGACACTGGTCGCCTTCGCCGACGTCCACCCCGACGTGGGGATAGTCGGCCCGCAATTGCTCTATCCCGACGGCTCCGTCCAATCATCCCGCCGCCGCTTTCCCACGCTGGCGACCGGGTTCCTCGAATCCACCTGGCTGGAGCGATACGCCCCGCGCCACCTGTTGGAGCGGTACGAGTTCCTGGATCAGCCCAACGACGTGACGCAAGACGTGGACTGGTTGTACGGCGCGGCGCTGCTGGCCCGCCGGGAGGCCGTGGAGCAAGTGGGGCCGCTGGACGAGGGCTTTTTCATGTACTCGGAAGAGATGGACTGGTGTCACAGGTTCCGCGACGCCGGCTGGCGCGTGGTCTACCTGCCCGCCGCGCAGATCGTCCACCACGAGGGCAAGAGCAGCGAGCAAGTGATCGCCGCCCGCCACATCCACTTTCAGACCAGCAAAGTGCGCTACTTTCGCAAGTATCACGGCCGCCTGGCGGGGGAAACGTTGCGCCTGTTCCTCCTGGGAAACTATGTCTGGCAGTTGGGACTGGAGGGGATAAAGTGGATGCTGGGCCACAAACGGCCCCTGCGCGCCTCCCGAATCGCCGCCTACCGGCAGGTGCTGCGCTCGAGGCTGCGACGGAAGAATCAAGCGGGGTGATGAGCGAGAAAGCAGATCGCTTCTTGCTGACCCTGCTGCTGCTCACGTTCGCAGGGCTAGGGCTGACCTACGCCCTGGCGACCCCCTGCTTCGAGTCGCCTGACGAGTGGTCGCATCTCTCCGTCATCCGCTACTGGATTGAGCATCGGTCACCGCCCCCGCGCGTCCTGGCCCCTCGCAATGAAGCCGGCCGGAGCGAAAACTGGTATTTCGAGTACCACGACCCGCCGCTCTACTATGCGCCGCCGCTCTACCACTCCCTGGCCGCCCTGCTAACATCCTGGGCCGCTATGGACGACCT
>QMOE01000393.1 GCA_003648125.1 Chloroflexota bacterium | reverse complement strand
TGATGAACGACAGAACACGACTGAAGAAAACCCTGTTGTGGCTGAGAATAGCGGCTATCCCGTTGTCTATTGCCATTTTGATCTTATCAATCGCGAAGGCAACCTGGGGGAACAGGACCGCCGCCGATTCCACCTGGACCTGGCAGCAACCGCCTGTCAGCAACGAGGGCACGTTGTTGTTTGTAGCGGCGAACGCCTACGGTCAAAACGTCCAACGGCTTCCGGTAGAAGCGGAAGGGCCGGTCACAGACACGATATCGCCTGCTGCGACCGGTGATGGCGTATTTGTCCCGCCGGGGTGCGCAATCGGCGGTCAGACAGGCTCACCCAATGGCCGGTGGGTGGTCATAGACATCGACTGTGAGTATGGCTCACACACCCAGGTCCTCGAAGTGACCACCGGTGAAGTGCGTGACGCCGAACCGGAGCCGTTCCAAGACAGCATTTTCCTGAATTGGGCGCCGGACGGCGACTCGGTCGTTCTGCGGGTAGATCCTATCGGCGAGAACGAGATCGTCCTGGTCAACCTGGACGACGGGACGACCGAGCGACTCGATACGCCTCTCTTCACCTACAATGCTGCGATCTCGCCCGACAACCAACGGGTGCTCTATACGGTGAGTCGGGGATTGGGGCTGGGAGGAGAACTCTGGATGATGAACCGGGACGGGAGCGGCAAGCAACTCCTTTTGCAGGAACCCAGGCACATCATTGCTTACCCGCGTTGGTCGCCGAGAGGGGATGCCATCGCTTACATCCGTATGCCGGATACGAACATCCCGTTCACGGTGGGCGAGCTATGTTTGGCCGATGACGATGGGCGGAATCAGCGCGTGATCGCCGAGGCCGACGCCGGACATGGCTACCCGCCCGTGTGGTCGCCAAATGGAGAGCTGATTGCCTTTGTGGTGCGCGAGAATCCGCAGAACATTCGCGCCGACAACCTGGCCTGGGAACTGGAAAGCAACATCTACCTGGCGGATGCGCAGACCGGCAACGTGCGACCGTTGACTCAATTTGAGGGAGCGATCACGGATGGCATCGTTTGGTCGCCCAATGGGAAGCAGTTGGCCTTCCGCGCCACCGTACAGGGTGTATCGGACATCTGGCTGGCGGAGGTGCAAACAAGCAAACTGCAGCAAATCACCCACGGCGCAGAGGCAAGCTACCCGGTGTGGCTCAGCAAGGAGGAGACAGAATGAAGCACAGAATCACTCTTATCCTGGCGGCGTTACTCCCGCTGGTGGCCGCCTGCCAGGCTGGGCCGCCCCCCATACCAACGCTATCGCCAACGGCCACTGCAATGCCATTACCTACACCTGTTCCTACATCCACGCCTGCACCCACGTCAACTCCTGTTCCTGCGTGGCCGATTCTGTTCAGGGGAGCACCATGCGAGGTTACGGATTCCGAATGCAACGTCGCGCCGGACACGCCTATCGCCTATTACACGATATCGAGTGACGGCACCGGCTTGAAGAACGTCACGGAATTCCCATCCGGCATTCTGCCACCCGAAGGTTCCCCTCGACCTTACGGAGAACCACGGTTCTCTCCCGATGGCTCTACGTTGGCCTACCCGGCGTATGAGGGACTCTATGTCGTGGACGAGGCGGGTGAAGGGCAATATCTCTTCCGGCCCGACGACGTACCGGGGGCAAATCCGGTGGGCCCGGTGTGCTGGATGCCCGCTGGGGAGACCCTCAAGTTCGTCGTGCGCCGTTGGGAGGATGACCACTGGCGTCACGCGTTCTACAGCATGGGACTCGATGACGAGAGTCCTCGAGCGCTGTTTACCCTCGATGACCTGGAAAGCTTCATCTGGAGCGGCATCTGCTCGCCGGATGGGGAGGAGATGGCGGTCACGCTCAATCCCTATGGGCAGAAGGCGGATGGGGTGTACCTGGTGGAACTGGAGAGTGGCGAGTGGCGACAGATACTCACCCACTATATGATCGACCGGATCCGCGCGCCGCTGCCGGCCTCGCTTCGGGAGACCACGGAGGCCCTGCGAGAGAGCGGCAAGATTCTATTTACAGGCACGCCTTGCCGCCTGCGCGGGCCTGATTGTGAGCCTTTGCCTGCTAATCCGCTGTATTACTACGCCATCAATCCCGATGGCAGCGGTCTGGAGAACGTGCTGGCGATTCCGCCGCGCGTCGTTCCGCCGGACAGCGCGCCTCCGATTGCCTTCGACGGTCCGGTAGTGCTGTCACCAGATGGGTCTATGCTGGCCTATGCTGAGAGGAATGGGATCTATGTGGTGGACTTGGTAAGCGGGGAAACACGTCGCGTTCCTCCACAGGATTGGCTACCGGAACGGCCAATAAACTCCTACAGGCATGCACCTGTATGCTGGACGGCGGATGGAACTACCCTCAAGTTCGGGGATAACGTCCTGTTCACGGAGCATAGCCCCGATACCAGGTTTTGGGTAATAGCTCTAGACGCTGAGACGACGGAGGAATTACAATCATTATTCCTGAACCCGGATTTGATGTTAACGTGGGATTGTTCTCCCGATGGTCGGGAACTGGCTTTTTCGCTGAGTCCGCAGGGAGGAGAGAAACGCGGGTTGCATGTGCTCGATCTGGAGAGTGGAGAGCAGCGCTCCATCATTGATGACTATGAAGTTGTTTCGGTTGGAGTTTGGCCATCTAAGCCGCTCTATACCTTCGCGCCTATGCCGGGCTCTGTGTGGCAAGTTTTCTTCAATGGCGCTCCCTGTGCAGAGTTGCTGGCAGGTTGTACAGGTGGTTTCATGTATCACCCAGAGCACTACTACTCAATATATAGTGATGGAACTGGCCTGCAGGAAGTTGCGGAGTTTCCAAAACCTTCTAGTAACTCTAGACTTTCTCCCGATGGTTCTCTTTTGGCTTACTACTCGATTGAGAATCTTACGGGGATTTACATAAAGGATATAGCCAGCGACGAAGCATACCGTCTTCTCGGCTCGGAGGACATTCCCAGCGTGACGTCGGTGCATCAACTCAGCCCAGTGTGTTGGACGCCAGACGGTTCTGGCATCAGATTTTATGCACGAGTTCAAGAAAACGGGATCTGGAAAGGCGCATTTTACAGTATAGATCAGAATGGCGGAAGCCTGCGGCGGTTGGTCGCCTCCGTTAGTCTAGAAGGTTTGTGGGCCCTGGCAAGAATAAGATGCTCTCCAGACAATCGAGAAATCCTTTTTCCCATCGGAGCCAGCGATTTAACACCGGTACGAGAGTCCGGGCTGTATCTGTTGAGCCCCGAGCACAGTGCATGGCGGCCAATTCTCCGTGGCTATGAGACTTTTGTAGAGGTAGTCATTGCGCCTATTGCAGAGCGTTGAGGCAAGTATAATTGGAGGAGAACATGGAAAACCAACGTAAGCTGACCAAGCTTTGCTTGATTGGTATTTTATTGACCAGTATTCTAACTTTCATTCAAGTGTTGACCACAACAACATCTGCTGGGTCTTTGCCATTCTTTCCCCAACAAGATACCCCTCCCACACCCTTCTTGCATCCCCCGTACTATGGCACGGCGTATGTCACTTCCGTCTTCGACCACGGCTACCCACGATACTCTTACGAAACAGATATAGTAACGACCAGTAACACCTACGTGGTTCACAATAACGG
>QMOE01000392.1 GCA_003648125.1 Chloroflexota bacterium | reverse complement strand
CTGTCGGGCGGCCCGTCCCCAGGTGAACTTCCGCGCACGGGCCAGCCCGCGTTGCACCATCTCACGGCGCAGATCACCATCATCTAACACGCACCCTATTGCCGCCGCCAGGCCCTCCACGTCCATTGGCTCGACCATCAACCCCGCGTCGCCGACGACCTCCGATAGCGAGGAGACGTTGGACGTGACCACCGGCGTGCCGCAGGCCATGGCCTCCAGCGGCGGCAGGCCAAATCCCTCGTACAAGCTAGGCAGGGCGAAGACCTCCGCCAGGTTGTAAAGCACGGGCAGGTGCTCGTCGGCGACGAAACCGGGGAAGAGCACCTCTCCTTGCAAACCGAGGGCTTCCACACGAGAAAAAATCTCCTCGTACAGCCAGCCCCTCCCCCCCACTATGACCAACTTCAAACCTCCATCTTCCAACCTCCATCCTCCATCCTCCAATTTCAACCGCGAGAAAGCCTCGATGAGCGTGATAAAGTTCTTGCGCGGCTGGAGCGTGCCCACGCTGAGAATGAACCGCTCCGGCAGATTGTAGCGCCGGCGGACGGCTTCAAGCGTGGACTGGTCGGCGATAGGCCGGAAGCGAGGTTCAACGCCGGAATAGATGACGGTCACCTTGCCGGCGGGCGTGCCCAGCAGCTCCACCAGGTCGCGTTTAGTGCTGTACGAATCGGCGATCACCTGATCGGCGCGGCGCACCGAGCGGGGGACCACTTGTTCCAGGTAGCGCCGCAACGCGCCGGTGAAACACTCCGGCACGCGCAGGAACGAGAGGTCGTGCACAGTGAGCACAGTGCGCGCCCGCCACACCGGGGGCAGGGTGAAATCGGGCGAGTGAAAGACGTCCACCGGCCCGGTGATCAATTCCACGGATAGAGGCAGCCGCAAGCGATGCCAGACGATGTTCAGCTCGCGGTCGGAGAGAGGGATTGGCTTCAGGTGGAAGGTTGAAAGGTTGGAAGGTTGGAAGGTTGGAAGGTTGGAAGGTTGCCCTCTACCCATCGCCGCGAACAGACGGTATTCGTTTTCGTGGTCAATCTCCGCCAGAGCTTGGAAAATGCACCGCGTCAGACGGCCAATGCCCGCTCCCTGCAGGACCGCGGAGGTGTAATCCACGCCGATACGCATCCCATCTCCTGCCCTGGTAGCCGCCTTCACTTAACGTGCCGGAATGTCCACACCCGGTTGACGAAGAAATTCCAGAAAAGTACCACGCCGGTGGCGAGGGCTTTGGCCAGATTATAGGCCAGGTCGAAGTGTCGTATCCCGATGGCCAGGGCCAGGGCACTCACCGGCCCGGCCAGCAGTCCAGCCTCACCCCACACCCAGCGGTCGGCGCCATAAAAGATACTGGTATTGATAGCCCAGCCGGCGATGTTCACCACGGTAAATTGTGCAAACTGACCGAGGAGAGGCTCACCCCGCGTCTCGGGATAAACCCACAGCCGATTCCAGATGAAGTTGTTCAGCAAAGCCAGCGAGAACGAGCAGGTGTTGGCCAGTATTTTTGAGAAACCAAAAAGCTGGATAAGCAGATTCAACGTGCCGAAATCTACCGCCGTGCCGGTGACGCCCACCACGCAGAATTTCAGGAAACGGGCTAGTTCCTTGCGATTGTTCTTTATCAGGGTAAGAGTTTTAGTGATCAATGATGCACCTCGTTGTCAAGTGAATAGTCGAATAGTCGAGTGATTGGGCGATGGCCAACAGGCCCAGCAGGATGGCAACATGGACGTACATATTGTGCACCCACAGGTTGTCGAAGAAATTGTGCACGGCCAGGTGGGTCAGCACGCCGAACACCCCGATAGTCACGGCCTGCCAGAGGCCGGTGCTGGTTCGGACGGCCTTCCACGCCTGCCAGAAAGCCGATCCCCACAATGCTAGATAAGCCACCAGGCCCAACAGCCCGGCCTCGGCGGCGACGTTGAGGTAGTAGTTGTGGGCATGGCCCAGCGGGTCAGGCCACTTGGGCAAAGCATAAGCCGAATACGCGGCGGCGTAATTCCCGATGCCCACCCCCAGCCAGGGACGGTCGGTCCACATCGCCAGGGCGGCCTGCCAGTGAGCCATGCGCTCAATCACGGCGTAGTTGGCATCCGTGACCTGCACGGCGCGCAAGTCACCGACGCTGACGAAGGGCAGGAAATCGGTGAATCGCTGGATCAACGCTTGGGGTAGCAGTTCTAGCCCCCCCAGGGCCAGAGCCAGCACGGCGACGCCCAGCAAGACAGCGAAGGCCACGGCCGCCCGCCGGCTGCGCACCACGCTCACCGCGACCAGGGCCGCCGCGAATCCAAGCCACGCCCCCCGGCTCCAGCTCATTCCCATTGCTGCCGCCAACAGGCCGACCGTTGCCAGCAAACCCAGGAACGCAACGCGCCGCCCCCTTGAACTGGATCCCCATTCCGCCCCGGCCCACACCAACAATCCGATCCCCAGCGGCAACACCAGGCCCAGGTAGCCGGCATAAGGGTTCGGCTGCTCAAAGGTGCCGTAGGCGCGCATGAACCGCCCGAAGAGGACGAAGTGCTCTGGCCCCACCTGCCGAAAGAACTGATACGCGCCCAGCAATGCCTGGCCCGCCCCGGCGGCGAGCAAGGCGATCACGGCGATCATCGCCTGGCGGCGGGTCAATGCGTTAGCCACAAACAGGTAGACGCCCAGCACCTCCACCCACTTGAGTATTTCTTTAGCAGCAAAGGTGATGGACAACGCGCCGGGCAGAGTGAGCAGGATCGCCCCCAGAAATAGCAGCAATGGCAGAGTGAGCGGCGGCCACGTGGGGTGCACCTGGCGAGCAGCGATCATCTTGGCCAACCAGGCTCCCAGCACCAGGGCGACCAGTCCCTCCGCCGTGCCGATAGTGATCCCCCCCACGTTCACCTCGCGCACTGAGCCGAAGGGCACAGCGAAGATCAGCAGGTAGAGCGCGACCTGGGGACGCACCAGGGCAACGACGAGAACGATGCTTCCTACCACCAGCGCGGCGGCCCAGCTCAGCGGCAGCATGGAGATGACCAGGGCGATACCTAGCAGCAAGAGGAACACAGCACCGGCACGCAGCATTGTGTCCACGTCCGAGATGATAAAGCCGCGAAACGTGGCGATGTCGTTCATTTCTGCACCCGCTCGCGGAAGGATTCGATGGTGCGCCGCAGTCCTTCCTCCAGGCTGATCTGTGGCTCCCAGCCCAACACCCGCCGCGCCTTGCTGATGTCCGGCTGGCGCACCTGGGGGTCATCCTTAGTGCGCTCATCCTTTGGAGTGACGAACACAATCTCCGACGAACTAGCCGACACTTGCAGCACTTTGTGCGCAAATTCCAGAATGGTCATCTCCTGGGGATTGCCCAGGTTCACCGGGTACACTTCGTCGGATAGCAGAAGGCGATGCAAGCCTTCCACCATATCATCCACGTAACAGAAGGAGCGCGTGCGCGAGCCGTCGTCGTACACAGTGAGCGGCTCGCCGAGCAGGGCCTGTTTGACGAAATTAGGCACCACCCGCCCATCGTCCAGCCGCATACGTGGGCCGAAGGTATTGAAAATCCTGGCGATGCGCGTTTCCACCCCGTGAGCCCGGTGGTAGGCCATGGTCAGCGCCTCGGCGAAGCGTTTGCTCTCG
>QMOE01000391.1 GCA_003648125.1 Chloroflexota bacterium | reverse complement strand
GGCCCTGTTTGCACGCGGTTTTCAGGCGGAGGCACTGCACGGCGAACTGAGCCAGCAAGCGCGCGAGACCGTCCTGGGCCGTTTTCGCCGTGGCCGGCTCGCCCTGGTGGTCGCGACCGACGTCGCCGCTCGCGGGCTGGACATTGAGGACGTTTCGCACGTCATTAATTACGACTTGCCCCTCAACCCGGAGTATTACGTTCACCGCATCGGGCGGACTGGCCGGGCCGGGAAGAAAGGGATCGCCATCACGCTGGTCACGCCCCAAGAGCGCTGGCGCGTGCGCAAGATCGAAAAGTACGCGCGTTGCTCTATTGCTTACGCCAAGTTGCCCAGCGCGGCCCAAATCCTGACCCGTCGCGACGAGCAATTTATGGATCTGCTGGCCGATCAACTCGTCCAGGGACAGTTGGAGCGCGAGCGCGACCTGGTCGCAAAACTAGCCGCGGCCGGTTGCGATCCGCTGGACCTCGCGGCAGCGGCCATTCAATTGGCGCGCGCCGAGGAGCAACAGCGGCCCATCGAGGAGATTGCTGAAATCCACACGTCGGCCAAACGCCGCGTCTCGAGTCGTCAGACGCGGGGCAAGCGTGCACCACGGGGCAAACAGTCCCGGCGCAAGGGCGAGCGTGAGCCGGGTATGGTGCGGCTCTCGATGAACGTGGGCCGGGTGCACGGTCTGCATCCCGGCGAAATTGTCGGCGCGATTGCGGGCGTGTCCAGCATCCCCGGCAAAGCCATTGGCGCGATTCGCATCAACCAGCGCCAAACCTACGTGGACGTAACCCAGAAACACGTATCCCTCGTGCTGCGCAAAATGCGTGGGTGGAAGCTGCACGGACAAGTTATAGTGCTTGAACGGGCAAGATAAATTCTCGGTAACTGCTCAGGTGCCCGGCACTTGCTATATCAGACACCCCACGGTAACAAGCAGCGACGAGACCAGCATGTAAAATGAGGCGACTTTGAAAAGCACCCAGTTGCGCTTGTCGGTGGGGGCGATCAGTTGAAGCGCCGATAGAGCAAACATCCCCAGGCTCATCCCCAGAAGCGGCACGAGCGCTACTAGATGCACCCGCAGCAGGAGCGCGCATCCCATCAACACCAACGTGTTCAGCAAGTTGGCCGCGGCGATGAACAACCGCGTCGCCCGGTGGCCGTAGACGTTGGGCCACACCGGAACCCCAGCGCGGTGGTAGTCATTGGCGTAGCGCATCGCCAAGGTCAGGATGTGAGAGGGTATCCAGAGCAGAATCGAGCCGGCCAGCAGTATCCCCACCATGTCCACCCGCCCCAGCGCCAGCACCCGCCCGGCCAGCACTGGCATGCCCCCGGAAATGCCGCCAAAGATGATCGAGAGCGGCGTGCGTCGCTTGAGCCAGGTGGTGTAGACCAACAGGTCGAACCCAAACCCCAATGTGACCACCACCCCAAAGCGCAGGTCGAGCGCGAAGGAGATTGCCAGCCCTGCCAGCGAGAGCAGTCCGCCAAAGATAGCCGCCTCAAATGGGCGGATGCGCCCATCTGGCAACGGTCGAGCCGCTGTGCGCTCCATCAGGCCGTCAATATCCCTATCCAGGAGCATGTTCAGCACGGTGCAGCCGCTGATGGAGAGCAGCAGGCCGATTGCCATCAATGTTCCTTCGAGAGGATCGAAAGGCAGCCCTCGCGTGAGCGTGTAGGCGGAGATAGCTGTGACTAGAAGGAGCGCGGTCTGGAGGCTCTTGAGCAGTGACCAGAAATCCGCCAGCCGCGCTCGTGTGGCTTGTCGTTGTACTACCGCTTCCGTATCCAATTGATCAATCTCTCTCGTAGCCGCGATTTCCATATCGCGCCAACCCCACGAGGTATGGAAACCTCGCCTACCGCTTTCGTATCCAATTACCCAACCTCTCTCGTAGCCGCGATTTCCATATCGCGCCAACTGCGAGGTATGGAAACCTCGCCTACCGCTTCCGTATCCAATTACCCAACCTCTCTCGTAGCCGCGATTTCCATATCGCGCCAACTTGGTCGGGAGACCTCGCTCAATGGGGGACTGAACACTTGCCTTTATTTTACTCGCTCAACTTGCCCGGCACGACGTAGCGCACTTCTTTGTACTCCTTTACCCGCTCCCTCACCTCATCTTTGAGAATGTTGCCAGAGACGTGCATGATCGTGTCGCTAAAGTCGGGGTCCACACCCATCCCGGCCAGGCAGGGATAGTGATGATGGAGCAGCCCGGCCTCCTGCTCGGCGTCGTTGGCCGCGACCCCTACCAAACCCTCGGCCACGTGATGGGCGCAGCCGCAGACGGCGTCTCGCAGCACCTCGACCTGGATAATGGTCTTTGTTTCGGGATGCAGTGTGATGTTGAATTTGGGTTGACCAAAGTAGCGCGCAAACTCGGCGATGAACGGATCGTCGTACTCCCGCCGATGGCGGCGGACGTTATAGTGAGTCTCGGTCAGCGAGCAGAGTGGCTTGGGGGTGACGCAGGCGATGCCGAGGTCGGCCAGCCAGCCGCGCAATTGACGGGCCAGGCCGCGCGGCAGCCACTCCTCACGATCCACCGGCGCGATGATGGCTTTAGCCCCGCTCATCTTGGCCGCCTCCACCACCAGCTCGGCCACCCCCTTGTGCTCGCCAAAGGCCAGCAACAGGTCGGCGGCAGGGAGCGATGCGGGGAGATAATCCTCTGGGTAATCTATCACGGGCGGCAGCACCGAGGGGGCCTGCCACACCTCAATCTGCCAATCTTTGGGGCCACGCGCGCGGATGTTGTCCACGTGCCGCTCTCCGTACTTGCCGGTGATGATGGCTAAAATGCGCATTTTGTTTGCTCCTTGTGTGGAAAGAAACCTGGCTTTTCACAGGGTTGTTCAGTTCTAAAAAAGTAGGAGCATAACCCGCCTCGCTTTGGACAGGATTGACAAGATTTCCAGGATTTTTTGTTGCTTTTATCCTGTTCATCTTGTCAATCCTGTCCATTTATCTGCCCTGTGTAGAGAACTGAATAGCCCTGGTTTCTCATCACTCGTCCAACAACCGCCGCTCGCCCTCCAGTGCGCGGATGTGGGCGACGTCTTGGCTCACTTCTAGCGTGCCCTGGTACGCGCCCTGTTCGTCGCGCATGGCAAAGTAGCGGATGTGGATGAATTTACCCCCCATCTGAATCCAGAATTCGGCCTCGTCGCTGCGGCCAGCGCGAAAATCATCCAGAATTTGCTGCACTCGATGGAGGCTGGCGGGCGGGTGGCACTTTTGCACTTTGCGCCCAACGATGGCCGGCGAGCGGGGAAAGATGCGCTCCCGGCCCTGGGAAAAGTAGCGCACTGTATCGTCCGCATCCACGTAGGTGACGTCAACCGGCAGGTGAATCAGCAGCCGGTTAACCTCTTGCGGCGTGAGCGTGCCGGTGTCCAGGTGGAGCAAGCCCGCCGCCGAACTCGCAGCAGGTTCCTGGGACAGATTCCACGCGGCCTCCAGAGCGGTCTCTTGGGGCGGCCACTGGTTGCCCGGCTGGACGTAGCAGTAGCCCACGTCGGGGCTTTGTTGGCGGATCCGCCACCACTCTTCCCCGCTCAACTTTTCCAGCGCGGTGGGATAGAGGATGTTTTCCTCTTTGTAGAACATCTCGCGGATGGCG
>QMOE01000390.1 GCA_003648125.1 Chloroflexota bacterium | reverse complement strand
CCTCGTCCAGGACGTGCACGATGAGGTCAATGCGGTCGCTAAGGTTCATGTAGACCAGACGGCGGCTATCTGGAGACCAAGTGGGATACAATGCCAGGTCCTCCTGCCCACCGGTGATGCGAGTGGGATTGCCGCCGTCGGCGTCCATCACCCATATCTCCGGCCCGGCGTCCACTATGAGCTGCCCGCCTTCCACAGTAAGTGTGTAGGGCCGCGTGGATACGAAGGCGATTTTCTGGCCATCGGGCGACCAGGCGGGCATCATATCAATCCCATCGCTCACTGTCAGACGGACGACGTCGCTACCATCGGCGTTCATCGCGTAAATCTGCGGGTTATCACCATCGCGATCCGAGGTGAAGGCGATCCGCGTGCCATCGGGCGACCAGGCAGGTGTGCCATCCCACGCCGGATGGTCGGTCAGGTTCACCAGGCCACTGCCGTCTGTCTGCATCACGAAGATGTCGCTGTTCCCGTCGTGCTCGCACTCCATCAGGATGCGAGCCGGCGGTTGGCGCTGACAGCCCGCCAGCGGGATCAATGCCACAATAATCAGCACGGTTAACATCGCTATTCTACGCCACATTATCTGTCTTGTCCTCCTGTTAATTATCACGACAATGTTACATTTCGCCGAAGACGGCCCTCACCCCCCGCCCCCCTCTCCCAAATCTGGGAGAGGGGGTGCACGAAGCGGAGGGCGGGGGTAAGGACCTACTATGATCAATCTAATATTGTCAAGTTATGTATCAGACTGCCCGGCCGCGAGCTCCAGAATACGCGCATACCCGCCCTCGATCAGGGCCTCGATCTCATCCGCGCAGGCACGGTAGACTTCGATTGAGTCCCCATAAGGATCCTCGACGTCATATCGCCGCCCGACCATCTCACTCAACAGGTGCACTTTCCGCCGCTGCGCCGGCCAGCTCTGACTGATAGCCTGCGCGTGGCCCGTGGTCATGGTTAAAATGAGATCAGCGGCCTCCACGTCCTCGGGAGTCAGGTCATGCGTGCGGTGGTCACTGATGTCCACTCCCCGCTCAGCCATCACCTGTACCGCGTGTGAACTCGCTGGCGCGCTATCCACGGCCCAGGTGCCCGCCGACCGTACGCGAAACTCCCCGTCGCGTCCTTCCAAAGTCAACCGTCGCTTCAGAAAACCCTCCGCCATCGGCGAGCGGCAGAGGTTGCCGGTGCAAACGAAGAGAATTGTTCTCATCCGCCCTCCAGATGCACTAAAGAAACCAGGTCTCTGACCCAGATGAACACCTAACCCTCGTCTCGTCGTTCGGAGTACTTGCCGGTACATTCCACATCCGAGGACTTGGGTATCAAGTGTAGCACGAAAACGGACAAAGGGCAAACCACGTCTTCAGAAACCTGGTTTCTTGTCGCTTGCCCCAGTTTCAGCTCTTTCCTGGGTTGCGCGCTCTGTCCCTTTGTGGTATCATTTCTTTGCCAACAAAAAGAGATCAAAGAGAGTGGAACGCCAGCGAGAGGAGTGGCAAGAGGAGCAATGAAATCGTGAACCGAGTGAGCAGCTTACTGGTCTCCGGGATCGTGACGGCACTCAAGAGCGGCTTGCGCACTGATCGCCCTCTGAGCGCGCTGCCGCTGCTGCAAAGAAGGCGGCCACCGCCGCCCTGGCATTTCGACCCGCTGTCGGCCTTGCTGGGGGCAATGGCCGCGTTTTTCGTCGCTGCGCTGACCTACCGCTACCGGGCCAGGCTACGCGCCCGCTGGCAGGCTATCCGCGCGGGCGTGGAGCGGATTCGCGCCCGGCTGGCCAGCAGTCTGGAGGATCGCTACCGGGCACAGGTGGCCACTGCCGCCGATGCGCTGCACCTGCTGGCTCGTTTCGCGCCACTCACTGCTCTCTACGTCCCCCCGCCTCTGATCGCCCCGCCCACCAGCCCCGCGCGCCTGCTTACCGAGGAAGAAGGCCCTACGGGCGAGGCTGCCCGCGACCGGCGGCGACTGCAAACCCTGCTCGCCGAGCCACGCACCCTCGACCTGAGCAGCGCCCTGCGACAATACCCCCGCCTGGCCATCCTGGGACCATTGGGCGCGGGCAAGACCACGCTGCTGGCTTACCTGGCCCTCACCTTCGCCCGCCGGGAGGCTACGGATAACCTCGGCCTGGATGAGGACTGCCTCCCGATCCTGCTCTCCCTGCCCGATCTGGACCTGGGAGCGGAAGAGGATGGCCGTGTCAGGAAGAAAAAGAAACGAGACCGCGAAATCCGCCCCATCGTCGGATCCCTCGCCACGCAATATCGCGGCCTCGGTTCAAGGGCGATTGGCGGTTTGGTGCGCCAACAATTGCGGAACGGGGGGTGCTGTGTGCTGTGCGACGGCCTGGATGACTTGGACGAAATGGCGGACGAGGCCCGGCAGCAGGCCGAGGCATGGCTGGACGAGTTAGTTCAGGCCTACCCCGATAACCGGTTCGTGGTCGTGGCCACGCCCCGCAGTTATGACCGCCTGATGGCCGCCGGATTCGTGTGCTTCACCCTGGGCAAGTTCACGACAGCGGAGGCGAAGGTTTTTGCTCGCCGCTGGCGTACCACTCTCGCAGAGACTCCTGAGTCCGAGGGGAAGGAAACTGGCAAGAGCGCAATTCCACCGCCCACTCCCTGGCTGCCGCGCCGGGGGAACATCCGCCCGCTGGACCTGGCGCTGCGGGCGGCGATGTGGATGGAACACCGTGCCATCCCGGCGGGGCAAGCCCCGCTCCTGGCCCAGGCTTTTGACTACGAATTGAAGCAGATGGACGACATCCCGCTTTCCCCCGATCAGTGGCGAGCAGCGCTGGGGTCGCTGGCCCTCACCCTGCGCCGGGAGGACCGGCGCACCGCCACCCGCGAGGAAGTAGAGACGCTGATCCGGCAAGCCTTCCTGGCAGAAGAAGCAGAAGAAAGCGGCGCGGTCGAAAAAGGGAAGTCACAACCGGCAGGGACGGACGAAGAAAACGTCCCCGTTGGGTCCGATGGTTCTGAGGAGGGAGAAGAAGCCAGCGATGCTCAGGTGGATGAGCCGCCCGCAGACGAGCAGGAAGTTGACGAGAAAGAGCGAAAGCGGCGGGAGAAAGAGTTGGCCCGCCAGGAGAAGATCAAGGAGCGGGAGCGACGTAAGCGGGAAAAAGAGGCAGAAAAGCAGCGCAAACGGGAGGAGCAGCAACGGGAAAAACGGGAGCGAGAGGCCGCTAAACGTGCCCAGAAAGCACTCGCCTCTTTGCTGCGGGATACCACCCTCCTGGTCGAGCGAGATCGTGACCGCCTGGCTTTTGCCTCGCCCGCGCTGCGAACCTACCTGGTCGCATGGCAACTGGCCCAGGCCGAGGAGGATTCACTGCTGGCCGCGCACGCCCGTGATCCGCGCTGGCAGGAGGTGCTCACTCTCTACGCGGTTTTGGCCCCCATCACCTCCCTGGTCGTCGCCCGGATGCAGGGCAAAGACGATCTGTTCCACAGCGACCTGCTGGCCGTGGCGGAGTACATCTCCATCGCCTCCCAATCCGAAGGCCGCCCACCCCGAAATCTGCGCGATGGTATCCTGAGCGAGCTGGCCAAAGTCATGATGCGCCCCGGTCAACCTCTGGCCCTGCGGCGTGCCGCTGCGCAGGCCCTGGT
>QMOE01000389.1 GCA_003648125.1 Chloroflexota bacterium | reverse complement strand
TCCACGGCGCGCAAGAAAATGACGGACACCCTGCAGCTTTGACCCGGTTGTCAAACCATCCCAATGATGCTACAATAAAATGGGAGGTGCAGAATGGCAGTAGCACACGCCAGACTAGAAGAACTGGAAGCACGGGTGACGTGGTTGGAACGAACCGTGCAGGAACTACGCGGCGGAGGACGAATGGCGCCAGCCAGAGAAAAAACCAATGGTTTATCGGAGCGAGAGCGGCTGCTGGCCGATCTCAAGGCCGAGGGGCTGATCCGCGACCTGACGCCGCAGGAATGGGCGAGCGCCGAGCGGTGGCGCGCTCTGCCTGAGGAGAAAAAGAAAGCGCACATCCGGCACATGAATTCCTTGTCGCTTGATCCTCTCCTGAGCCAAATCATCATCGAAAACAGACGGTAGAGCAAATGAGCCTTTACTACTTTGACGCCAGCGCCCTTGTCAAGCAGTATGTGCAGGAGCCGGGAAGCACGTGGATTCGGCGACTGATTGATCGTGTGGCTTTTGATAAAGAGCAAGGCAATACAGTCTTTATAGCAGAAGTCAACATCGTCAAAGTGGCAGCGGCGCTTGCCATTTTGGCTCGTACAAACAAAATCAGTTTGAGAGATCGCAACATAGCCTATCAACGATTTATGGATGATACGGCTCACTTGTACCAGATCATCTCAATGGAGACCAGCGATTTCCACTCCGCCGCCCACTTGACCCAACGCCATCCGCTCAAAGCCTACGATGCTATCCACTTAGCCATCGCCTTGCGTCATCACCATGCCCTGGCGCGATACGAACGCGATCTCATCTTTGTGAGCGGCGACCGGCAGCAACTAGAAGCCGCCGCAGCCGAAGGGTTAGCTACCGATAATCCCTTCGATCACCCATCCCCGCCCGATAGCCCAACGCCGTAAGGCAACGTTCTACCCCCGTCGGTGAGATGATTGACGTATCAGATCACATCCGCAATCAAGTCGAGACCCTGCCCCGCAAGCCGGGCGTCTACCTGATGCACGACGCCAATGGCACGGTCATCTACGTGGGCAAGGCGATTGACCTGCACAGCCGCGTGCGCTCCTACTTTCAGCCTTCCTCGTGGGAGAACGACAAGGTGCGTGCCATCGTCTCCGAGATCGCCGACCTCGAGTTCATCGTCACCGATTCCGAATTGGAGGCGTTGATTTTAGAGGCGAATCTGATCAAGCGACACCGCCCCCACTACAACGTGCGCCTCAAGGACGACAAGCGCTACCCCTACATCAAAATCGCGTGGGGCGACCCGTTCCCCAGGGTGCTCGTCACCCGCCGTATGGAGCAGGACGGCAGCCGCTATTTTGGCCCCTTTACCTCTTCCGCCGCCGTTCGCCAGACGCTCGACCTGTTGCGCAAATCGTTCCCATATCTAACCTGCAACCGCGAGATCACCGGCCGCGATGAACGTCCTTGTCTGTATTACGACATCAAACTCTGCCCAGGGCCGTGCATCGGCGCGGTGACGCAAGCAGAGTACCGCGCCATAGTCCACGATCTGGCCCGCTTCCTCGAAGGCCGCAGCGAAGAGATAGTCGCCGGTCTGGAGCAGCGCATGCAGGCCGCGGCAGAAGAGTTGAGGTTCGAGCAGGCCGCCCTGCTGCGCGATCAACTCCAGGCCGTGCAGCGCGTCGTCGAGCGGCAAAAGATCGTTTCCTCAGCCGGCGGCGACCAGGACGTGATCGCCTTCGCCCGTGAGGAGGGGGACGCCTGCGTGCAAATCTTTTTCATCCGTGGCGGCAAGCTCCTGGGCCGCGAGTACTTTGTGTTGGAGGGCGCACAGGACGAGGAGGAGCGGGATGTGATGGCCGCCTTTCTCAAACAGTTCTACGAGGAGGCTGCCTACGTCCCGCCGGAGGTGCTGCTGCCGGAGCAGATCGAGGAAGTGTTGATCATTGAGCAATGGCTGAGAGGGAAGCGGGGGGCCAAAGTGACTCTGCACGTGCCCCGCCGGGGCCAGAAGCGGGAGTTGGTGGCGCTGGCGGCCGAGAACGCCGCCGAGACGCTGGCATCCCTGCGCACCCAATGGCAGGCCGACGCCCACAAGTATGAGCAGGCGCTCTCCGAGCTCCAGGAGGCGCTCGACCTTCCCACAGCGCCGGTGCGGATCGAGTGTTACGACATCTCCACGACACAGGGGACCGAGATCGTCGGCAGCATGGTCGTCTTTGTCCACGCTGTGCCGCGCAAGTCCAACTATCGGCGTTTCGTCGTGCGCAGCGTGCAGGGCCAGGACGATTACGCCAGCATGCGCGAGGTGTTAGAGCGCCGTTTCCGTCGTTGGCAGATCGCCACGTCGGACGAGGTGCTGGGCAAGCGCGACATCAAAGGCTGGGCCAAGCTGCCCGACTTGCTGATCGTGGACGGCGGCAAGGGGCAGTTGAGCGTGGCGGTCGAGGTGCTGAAAGAGTTCGACCTGTTCGGTCAGGTACCGGTGGCTGGACTCGCCAAGCAGCGGGAGGAGATTTTCCTGCCGGGGCGGTCCAAGCCGATCCTGCTGCCCCGGCGCTCCCAGGGATTGTTCCTCGTCCAGCGCGTGCGGGACGAGGCGCACCGCTTTGCCATCACGCACCATCGCACGCGCCGGCGCAGGGCGGGGGTCGCCTCGCAACTGGATAGCATCCCCGGCGTGGGACCGGCGCGGCGCAAATCGCTCCTCAAAGCGTTCGGCTCCCTCGACGGCATCCGCTCAGCCAGCGTCGAGCAACTGGCCGCCGTGCCGGGCATACCCCACGCCGTCGCCCTGGCCGTCAAAGAGCATCTGTAGGAGTATTGGGCGGAATCTGGATATTGTGGTATAGTGCTACCAGTGAGGAGAGAGTTTGATGGATACGATCTTGAGCCTGGTGCGCTGGGTTGCTTATGCGCTGCTGATTATATCCGCTATCCCAATCGGCCTGTCCATTCCCCAGTTCCGCAAAGCGCGGCGTGCCCCATACTATGCCCTGCGACGGGATGCCCTCAAGCTGGCTACGCGCTGGATGACGGTGGCGTTGGTGATGCTGGTGATAGCTGTCATTTTGCTGATCGCAACGCCGCGCCTGGTATCTGTCGTCTCTGTACCCTCCCCCCCCTCGACTGCGACTCCGACGAGCGCTCCCACGCTGACTGTACGCCCCACCCGCACGCCGATCCCTTCGGCTACGCTCAGGGCCAGCGTCACTCCCACCCGCCGCCCCACGGCGACCCCGCCCGCGATTCCCACTCCAACGTCGGCCGTGCCCTTGCCCGAACCGGCGCTATCGCCGCTGCCCTCGGCGCTGCCGGCAGCCCCGGAGGCGCACATCGAACTCCAATCCCTGGCGCTGGAAAAGGACGAGAGCGGTCTGCCGGTTAACCCGGGCAACGAGTTTCCCCCCGGCGACCACTGGGTCTATCTGTTTTTCACTTACGAGGGGATGCAGAACGGCGTCGCGCGGACGTTCGCCTGGTACAAGGATGGCGAGTTCCTGGAACGCTGTTCAGATACGGGGCTGTGGGAGTGGGGCGACCACGGGAGAACCTGGTACCGCTGTGCGGGGATCTGGGAGCCGGGCATCTACGAGATTCACGTCTTTGTCGAGACCCGGTTGCAGGGAGTTGCCCAGATCGTAATCACAGAGTA
>QMOE01000388.1 GCA_003648125.1 Chloroflexota bacterium | reverse complement strand
CACTGTGGCCCGCCAGCCGGGATAGTCCACTTCGCTAAGATCAACAGCCCGCCTCCACCCCGCACCTGCGCCTCGATGCGGTTCCCCTCGTAACGCACGCTCTCGACCTCGCCTTCGCCGCCGTAAACAGTCGGCGCTGTGGACACGCCGCCGTAAACAGGCGGCGCAGGGTTCGTAGCACATTCGAGCGCCGAGTTCACCAGCGCGGTCGTGCGTGGGTCAAAATCCGGGTCGTGGATGCGGGCCAGTGTCGCCGCTGCGTCGTACAGCACCTCGATCTGGGGCACGATCCACGCCCGTGGGAGCACTGCCGGCCGCTCGTAGACGTACACGCCGGATTGCTCGAGTAGTAGCCGGGGGGCGTCGGGGCCGGCGGGGAACTCTTGCGGGGCCGTTGTCACCAGGTAGCCCGCGTTCAGCAGGTCATAGGTCCGCGCGCGCGGGTCGGGCCGTGAGGCGATGAACTCTTCGTAGCGCTGGAGGGTCAGGGGGTCGTATCCAAAGACGCTGCGCAACCCGAACTCCATCCCCCCATTCTGGTCAAAGTCGCTCAGCCCCCAGGGGAGCACCCGTGCGGCCTGGGGGTCAGACACTGCCTGGGCCACGATGCGCCAGTAGGCGCTCTCCTGCACGTCCCTCACCTCTAGCACGCCGCTGCCAAAGGTCCACAGGTCCATCACCGCCAGCCCCAGCGCCAGTAGGGGCAAGGCTTGCCCTTGCCCTACAGCGTCACGCCAGGCCATCAGCAGGCCATAAGCCAGGAGGAAGAAGAGCAGGAATAGCGCCATCTGATTGGCGGTGTGCCACAGTTGCCCGGCAGCGGGGTTCGCTTCGCGTCCCCAGGCAAAGGCCATAAAGCCGGCCGCAATCAGCGCCAGCGCACCCAGCGCCACGGGCAGCACCAGCGACCACTTGAGCGGCTTTAGCAGCCGCTTCTGCTCCTCGCGGCAAGATTGGAGCGCCGTCACCACCAGGCCAGACAGCGCGGCAGCGGCCAGTGTGAAGAGGAACCCGGCCCGAGCCGGCGCTCGCGCCATCCGGAACAGCGGCACGAAGCGGTAGAACAGGGGATGCAGACACCCGTACTCTCCAAAGGCCAGGAGAAGCGCCCCCAGGCCCAGTGCAGCCAGGAATGGGGTCAGCCGGTGTCGCAGTCTCAGCCCCAGGAGCGCCAGGAAAAGCGGCAGGAGGCCGACGTAAAAGATAAACTCGTCGTAGATGCCGTCGCTCCAGTACCCCGTGTGCGTCGGCTCGCCGAAAAAGTTGGGCACCAACAGGGTCAGCAGATGCCCAGGTGGCCAGGAGAAGCGGGCAGCAAAGTCGTAACTGGGCGTTGCCTGTCGGGTCGAGCGCACCACCAACTCGGCCAGCGGCAAAAGTTGCACGGCTGCCAGGGCCAACCCGACAAGCAGCATCATGCCCGCCCAAACCAGGGGAAACACTGCTGCTCGTACCGACCGCTCCCCTTGCCAGCACCTCCACGCGCAAAAGGCGGCGTAGGCAACCAGCGCCAGCGCCACGTAAATGAAGGAGGCCGTGTGCCCGGCCAAGATCGAAAGCCCGACCGGCAGTCCTCCCACGATGGCTAGTTTCCACGAGCGACGTTTCACGGCGCTCCAGTAGGCCCACAACACGAACGGCAGCCAGGCTCCGGTGGTGACGACGCCTATGTGTCCCCCGCGCACGCGCACGAAAAAGTAGCCGCTGAAGCAAAAGACGACGGCGCCGAACAATGCGCCCGCAGCCGATGCCCTCTCCGAGCGCAGCCAGGCGTACATCCCCACGCCGGCAAGCCATACGTGCAACACGGCGACCATGTTCAGCGCCTTGATGGCGGGCATCAGCAGGGCCAGCCACGTGGGGGGATAGAACAGCGCCGGCTGGGGATTGGCGACAAAAGGCTGGCCCGAAAAGAGGTAGGGGTTCCACGAGGGAAACTGACCTTGCTGAATCGAGGAAACGGCAAAGCGGATCCAGTGGAGAAACATGTTGGTTAGATCTTTGCCCATGATGACGCGGTTGGCGGGGAGCCACGGCACGTCCCAAAAGAACAGCACGCACAACAGCGTCAAGACCCCTACCGGCCAGGCCCTGCCGATCCATTCTATTCGATGCTTGCGTTTCTCGACTAGATCCATAACTGAAATCGTATTTGCTTGCCGGGGGTTGAGGCAGCGGATGGAAAGCGGATAAACGGATATGCCTCTCCGCTTATCCGCTGCCTATCCGTTGCCCCAATCTCACAAGATGGTAACACATAACTGGAATCCAGGATTTACGGATTCAGGATTTGGAGATTGGCGCTGTGGTAAATCCGTCAATCTGAAATCAACAAATCCTAAATCACCTATGAGTATATCACGATTGGTACATCTCGCAATTCTGATGGTCGGAATACCATTCCGATCTACTTTTCCACCACGACCGGTCTCAACCACAACCGGTCTCCGCGCGGCTGACCGGCCTGTGTGATCTGCAACCGGGCTCCGTCCGGCGTGTACAACCCTATCGTCAGTGGATATTCACCTGCCGCCAAGTCGCCCGGCAGCGCCACACGATGGGTCTGCACGAAAACGTCTCCCGCGCGCAGGCTGGCCGAGGTGAGCGCGAGCCGGTCCTGCTGCGTGACGATGTCGCCACCGGCGTTCAGGACGTGCGTAAATTGCGACAACTGGGGCGGCAGAGCGCCGGTGACGCGCCAGTAGATCGTCAGATCGAACGAGGCGCCTGGCTCGAGGGATGAGGCCGGTAGATCGTATCCCAGGAGCTCGACCCGACCCGCGAAATTGACCGGCACCCTGGCCGGCTGATCCACCTCACCCACTTTTGGCGCCCACGCGACTGTTGAGTCGGCGGCAACTGCGGCCAGGTGTTGGTGCAGCGCGGGTATGTGCTCGTTGTGGACGATGATGCCAGGCCGGTCGGGCAGGAACTCGAGGCCGGGATGCGCGGCGGCCAAAAAATGATGGTACGCCGGAAATTGGTCGAGTGCATCCACGTCAGCCACGTCGGGGAAGGCGTACCGGGCCGGGCCGTCAATGAAAACCATTGTGTCGGCGCAGTCGTAATAACGCAGCGCGAGATCGGGGCGGTGCAGCAGGTAGCGCATGCTCTGCCAGGCCGGTCGCCACCAGGGATCGTGCTCGTAGGTCAGGCCGGTGCAGAGGGCCACGGGGGACGTGTCCGGGGAGCGGTTCAGGTAGCGGGCCGTCTCGGTCAGCGCGGTCTGCCAGAAGAACGACACTCCCTCCACCGCCGGCCAGACGACAAAATAGTCCCGCAGGTTCCAGGTCAGGTTGATGCCCAGCAGCAGGGCCAGGCCACAGACCATCGCTGACCGGACAGCCTTTTGCGGCCAACGCTGGTGAAGCCAGCGCCAGGTCTCCACGATGGCAATGCCGGGGAAGGCAAAGGTGATGACCTGGGTCACGACGGTGCGGTAAAAGTTGGGGGCCGGCTGGCTGAACATTCCCGGCGCCAGTCCCACGAGTAGCCAAATCAGGGCGAAAGCGTAGGCTGGCTGGCGAAGACGATACACGGCAATAGCCACGCCGGCCAGAAAGAGCACCCCTCCCAATGGCTCAAAGACCGGCCGGCCGGGGATGTTGTCAAAGATGAGCGGGTCGCCCCGAAAGGT
>QMOE01000387.1 GCA_003648125.1 Chloroflexota bacterium | reverse complement strand
TAGTACCTTATCGGTGAAATTCTTGCACATTGAGCAAGAATTTGGAAACACAGAGCTTCACAGAGAAGACACAGGGAGACGCAGAGAAAAACTCGGTGAATCTCTGTGTCTGCGAAGCCTCTGTGGTCTCTGTGTTCCTTTTTGGTTCTGGCTTGTCCAGGTTAGGAGGAAACGTGTTCGAAAAAATGCGAGAGCCGGTCAGTGGCCTGACACACTACTTTGCCGCTATCGTGGCGCTTGTTGGCTTGATCATCTTGCTCATCCTGAGCCGGGGTGACGTTCCCAAACAGCGTTCCATGTTGATATATGGCGCCAGCCTGGTGTTGATGCTCATGTCCAGCGCATCCTACCACCTCATCAAGGGCCAGCGCAAGCGCATCCAGTTCTTGCGCAAGATTGACCACTCTGCTATCTACATCCTCATCGCCGGAACCTATACGCCTCTTTGCTTTAACCAGTTCACCGGGTTTTGGCGCTGGGGCATTTTGCTCATCATCTGGGGCGTGGCCCTGGCGGGAAGCATCACCAAGATATTTGTGATCAATGCTCCGCGTTGGCTCAGCGCCGGGGCGTACCTGGCTATGGGCTGGATGGTGCTGCCGATGACGAAGGAAATAGTGCGTGTCTTGCCGGTGGGGGCTTTTATCTGGCTGCTTGCGGGCGGGATACTCTTTACCCTGGGGGCGATAGTGTACATGACCAAAATCATGGACTTTGCCCCCGGCGTCTTTGGCTTTCACGAGGTATGGCACATTTTTGTGATATTGGGATGTCTGTGCCATTACATCATGATCGCGGTCTACGTCGCGCCTGTGCCGCGTTTGTCTTGAAAATAGCCTCAACTTTGTAGGTCACGCTTGTAGCGTGACGGATCAGAGTTGTCACGTTAAAAACGTGACTTACATTTTCGTCCTTGAGGGTAAACCTGGTTCATGATGACTATTATGAGAAGGACACGCCTTCCATACCGCGCGCTATGGAAAGCGCGGTTACCCAACTCATTTGAAATGTACCCAATTGAATAGGAGTAAACTGATCATGAAACGATTGCTTTCCGGCAACGAATCAATCGCGCTAGGCGCGTGGGAGGGGGGCGTGCGATACGCCGCCGCCTATCCCGGCACGCCCAGCACAGAGATAATGCCCGCGCTGGCCCAGTATGCCGGCGTCAAGGCCGAGTGGTCGTCCAACGAAAAGGTCGCGCTGGACGCGGTGATCGGGGCATCTTTCGCCGGGGCGCGCGCGTTGGCGGCGATGAAACACGTCGGCGTCAACGTCGCCTCCGATAGCTTGATGACGCTGTCCTATACCGGCGTGGGAGCGGGGCTGGTGTTGGTCAGCGCGGACGACCCCGGTGCGTTCAGTTCCCAGAATGAGCAGGACAATCGCCACTATGCCCGCTTTGGCAAGTTTCCCTGCCTGGAGCCGGCCGACAGCCAGGAGGCGAAGGATTTCACCCGCTTTGCCTTTGACCTGAGCGAGCGGTTCGACACGCCGGTGATGCTGCGCTCTACCACGCGCCTTTCCCACTCCAAGGGTGCGGTCGAGGTAGAGATGCCGTCCGAGCCGCGCGAACCCGGCCCGCTGCCGCCATTCAAGCGCAACCCGCACAAGTACGTAATGATTCCGGCCAACGCCCGCCTCCGTCACCCGGAGGTCGAGGCTCGCGTGCAAGCGATGGCCGAGTACGCCCAAGATTGCCCGCTCAACCGGATCGAGTGGGGTGACAAGCGCGTTGGTGTCATCACGGGCGGCATGGCCTACCAGTACGCCCGCGAGATATTCGCCGGATTCTCTATTCTAAAGCTGGGAATGACCTATCCGCTGCCGGCGCAAATGATGCGCGATTTTGCCGCCCAGGTCGAGACACTGGTAATCGTCGAGGAACTGGACCCCTTTATCGAGGAGCAGGCGCGTGCGTTGGGATTGGACGTCATCGGCAAAGAGTTCTTCCCCGCCACCGGCGAGCTGACCCTGGCCCGTGTCCGCGCGGGTGCAATCAAGGCCGGTCTCCCGGTCCAAACTCCCGCTCCCCCGCTCCTCCGCTCCTCCTCTCCCGCTCTTCCCTCACGTCCTCCCGCCTTCTGCCCCAGTTGCCCTCACCGCTCGGTCTACTACAACCTGCGCAAGCTCAAGCTACTGGTATCGGGCGACATCGGCTGCTACGCCATCGGCGTCGCGCCCCCGTTTGAGGAGACGGATATGGTGATCTCGATGGGGGCCAGCATCGGCATGGCACACGGGGCCAAGCAGGCCGGCTGCCCCGATAAAATCGTCGCCACCATCGGCGATTCTACTTTCTTCCACACCGGCCTGCCCGAACTTGCCAACACCATCTACAACAAGGGCGTGGCCTGCACCCTGATCCTGGATAACGGCACCACGGCGATGACCGGCGGGCAGGACAACCCCTCCACCGGCGTCACGCTGCAAGGGGAAGAGACGCACCCGATTGACATTGAGTCGCTGGTGCGGGCGATGGGGATAGCGGACGAGGACTTGTGGGTGGTGGATGCGCTGGACGTCGCGGGGGTCGGGCAGGCCATCCGCGCGGCGACCGCGATTGATGACCGGCCCACCGTTGTCATTGTCAATGGGGACTGCGTCTTTACGCCCCAGTTCGAGCGCCGCCCGGTCGTCGCCGTTGACCCCGATGTGTGCAACGGCTGCGGCATCTGCTTCCGCGTCGGCTGCCCGGCCATCCTCAAATCAGAGCAGGTGGACGAAAAGAGAAAGCGGCCCCTGGCGCAGATTGACCCGCTCCTGTGTACCGGCTGCACCGTTTGCTTGCAAGTTTGCCCGCGCGAAGCGATCCACGAAACCCAGGATGAGGGAGCATAAAATGAAACAATCGATTAACTTTTTATTCGTCGGCGTGGGCGGCCAGGGCATCCTGACCGCGTCCGACATCACCGCCGAGGTGGGCTTGCAGGCCGGGTACGACGCCAAAAAGTCAGAGGTACATGGCTTTTCCCAGCGCGGCGGCGTGGTCGAAAGCCACGTTCGCTGGGGGGAGAACGTCGGCGCGCCCACGGCGGAAAAAGGGACAGTGGACTATTTGATCGCCACCGAGATGCTGGAGGCGGCCCGCTGGATCGAGTGGCTGTTGCCTCCTTCGGCAAGCTCAGGACGAGGCGGCGGGACGGCGCTCATCAACCACCAGCGCATCGCGCCCATGTCGGTCACGGTGGGGGACGCGGTCTATCCGCCCGACGAGGACATCCTGGCCGCCGTGCGCGCCCGCACCGATGACGTGATGGAGATTGAGGGACTTGCCACCGCCGAGCGATTGGGCAATCCCCGCCTGGCAAACACCGTCCTGCTGGGCGCGCTCTCCACGCGATTGGATGTGGAGCCAGAGACGTGGCTAGAGGTCATCGCGCGCCGCGTCCCGCCCAGGTACGTCGAACTGAACCGCGAGGCGTTCTGGGAGGGGCGGCGCGCGGTCGGCGGCGAGTGAACTGTCTCGAAAATAGCCTTAACTTTGTAGGTCACGCTTGTAGCGTGACGGATCAGAGTTGCCACGTTAAAAACGTGACCTAGCTACCTGACACTTTGCAGCAGTTCGCCGGTTGAGTAGCCACGGAGTGGCGTATCGAAACCCAGAACTGCGCCAAAACGTGGTTTCGATACGGCTTTCAGCCACTCAACCGACGTTTTG
>QMOE01000386.1 GCA_003648125.1 Chloroflexota bacterium | reverse complement strand
GACGTTAGAAATGGGTTGGAAGGTTCACCCTCAATGTACTTCGGTGACGATGACGTTTTTGGCTCCGGCCAGCCTGAGCATCATGCTCACCTGATCGCAAGTCTGCGGAGTGACCAGAGCGATCATGTTGCCGCCCCGTCCACCACCGGAGAGCTTGGCTCCCAGTGCACCGCCCTGCTTGGCCGCCGCGATGAGGGATTCCAGTTCGGGCGAGGAGACTTTGAGCAGGCGCAGTAAGCGCTGATTGGCGTCCATTAGTTGGCCCAAAGCTTCAGTCTGGCCACTCTCGATTGCCCGCCGGGCCATCACGGTCAGGGTGCCGATTTCGTCAAAAATCTCCTCGTATTTGACCGGGTTGGCCTGCCAGGCGCGACGCACGTCTCCAACGGCGATTTTGGTCGGGCTGGCGATCCCCGTGTCGGCGATGGCAAGCAGGAATGGACGGCGTACCCAGAATATCTCCAGTGTTTGGTCACGGATGAAGTACACCGGTTTCTCGAAAGCGATCACCGTGTTGTCAATCCCACTGGGCGTGCCGTGGTGCAGCTTCTCCGTCTCGAACACGATGTCCGAGATGGCACGGGTGGCGAGCCAGCCATCGAAGTGCTGGACAAGGGCGCGGACTAGGGCAGTGGACACCGCCGCCCCGCTCCCCAGTCCACAGGCGATGGGAATAGTCGAGCCGATGGTGATGGTGAGGTCCTGCTCCAGGGATCGGCGGAGATGGCGCAGGGCATTGGCCACGGTGAGGCCCAGAGGGTCGTCCGCCGGCGCGTCACGAAGCAGGTAATCGCGGCCCAGGTCCTGGGCAATGATGCGGATGCCCTGGTCAGATGGCGCGTTCTCGATAGTGGCCTGGGCCTGCACCTCGGTGACGGGCACAGCGATGGCTGGCCGGCCGTAGACCACGGCGTGTTCGCCGAAAAGGATAGCTTTACCGGATGCGTAGGCAGTGGTCATGATTTGACCTTTGTTGACGTGAGGCAATGTGGCTTGCGTGACGTGGAGGTAACGTACAGGTGTCCGATATTATATCAGCATTTCCATTACGGGGCAAAGAGGAACGATGGAGCGAACTCGCTGCTCGACGTTCATTGTCAAGAACAGGAAAAGCGAATATAATAAAGGTGCCCGGCACTTTCAAAGTGCCGGGCACCTGATCAGGCTTAATGGCACAGAAAGGGGGCATAGCCATGAAAGAACAGCAAGCCGAGCGCAAGCGAGCGCTGATTTTATCCGGCGGGGGCGGGCGAGGGGCCTATCACTGCGGGGTGTACGAGTACCTGGAGGCCGTCGGATGGCGGCCGGATGTTCTGGTGGGCACGTCCATCGGGGCGATCAACGCCGCCGCTATCGCTTCTGGGCGCACGGCTGATCAGCTCAAGGAGCTATGGTTGAAGCTGAGGACTGGAAGGGTACAGCGGCTGCGCACTGATATCCTCGACCTCGACCGCTGGACATACCTGCTGGATACCAATCCCTGGCGGCGCAGTCTGATAGAAGATGGCTGGTTCGATTTCGACTACATCAACAGCGACCGGTCCCCCACATTGGCTATCGTCGCCACAGACGTGTGGACGGGCGACATCACCGTGTTCTGCAACCGGCCGCTGGCAAAATCACGCAAAGGCGGGCCACGCTCCAAGAAAGTGCGGTGCGTGCCCATCACTTTAGATCACATCATGGCCAGTTGTTCCATCCCCATCGTCTACCCGTGGACTTCGACCGGTCCCGAAGAGGAGAGCTACTGGGATGGGGCCGTTGTCTCCAATACTCCGCTGGGCACGGCTCTGCGTGCCGGGGCCACGGAGATCGTGGTGGTGCTCCTTTCTCCCTGGGAGAAGAGGGCAGCCGTGTCGTCCGAGGGCCGTGCGTCCTTCAAACTGTGGACTCTACCCGGGTTAGCTCTGGATTGGGTGCTGCTGGCCTCGTTTCGCGCCGATCTCAAACTGTGCGAGGCGCTGAACATGTTCGTTACCGCCTACGAGCTCCTGGACGAGGCGCAGCGGCAGCAGTTGGTGAAGCGGTTGAGGGGTACAGTAACAACAGAGGAGCAGGACGCACTCCTGGAACAGATGGCGTCCTATAACTTCGTGCAACCGCCGCTGATTATCGCTCCGCGCCAACTGCTGCCTGTGGAGCAGATCGTGACTTACGATCCCGAGGCTCACCGCGAGCTCTTCAAACAGGGCTACGCCGACGCTGTGCGGGAGATGCGCCACGTGGCCATGGATGAGGACAATGGATGAGAATAGCGAATCCGCTCATCTGCTGACTCATCCGCTGCCTGTAACCAATTGCACTGGGCAGGTTTCAATCTGAAGTCGCACTGCCGGCGAACGATGTGTTCGACGGGCGTATGGCGTTGTGACATGAAAAAACCGGCATCCCCTGTGACAATGGCAGGGTATCCGGCCCCATGCGCTGGATACCCTGTTTTGTTTCTGGACGACTATGTACCTGGCCTGCTACCAGGTATTCAGAAAGTGCTCACGCCGAAGCCTGACGAAATACGCGCAGGAAGTTTCCTCCCAGGATTTTCTTGACCTCGGCGGGTTTGTAGCCTCGGGAGAGAAGGCCGGCGGTGATGTTCGGCATCTTGGTCACGTCCTCCAGGCCAGCGTTCACCTTGCCCTCGGGGAAGCCATCGAAATCAGAGCCCAAACCCACGTGATCAACTCCAGCTACGCGAACGATGTGATCAACGTGGTCCAGCGTGCGCTCCAGCGTGGCCTGGTTGGGGTCCTCGGTCACGAAGGCAGGCACAAAGGTCACACCCACTACTCCGCCGTTGGCGGCAATACCCTCCAGTTGCTCGTCGGTGAGGTTACGGCGGTGGGGGCACGAGGCACAGGAGCACAGGGCGTGGGCGTTGGCGTGTGAGGCGATGACCGGCGCTTCGCTGAGGGCCAGCACGTCGCGCACCCCGGCCGGGGCCAGGTGAGCGATGTCAATCATCATCCCCAGGCGGTTCATCTCCTTCACCAGCCTGACCCCGAACTCGGTCAGGCCACCTCCGGTGCGGGCCTCGGCCACCCCGTCGGCGGCTGCGTTGCGGAAGTTCCAGGTCAGACCGAGGTTGCGCACGCCCAGGCGATAGAACGTGCGCAGCACACCCAGATCACCGGCCAGAGCCTCGGCTCCCTCCAGACCCAGCACGCCGGCGATTTTCCCCTCCGCTTTGGCCCGCTCAATGTCCGCTGCCGAGGTGGCCAGGGTGAGCGTCGCCGCGTTGGCGGACATCTCCTCGTAAAAGGTATCCACCAGGCGCAGCGTCTCGGTGGTGGATCGAGCGGGGACAAACTGCCGGCGGACGAAGCAGGCGAAAATCTGGGCCGTCACCCCGCCCTCTTTCATGCGCGGCAGGTCCAGATGCCCCTCCTCCGACCGTTCTCCCAGCCGTCGCTGGCCGTCCAGGACGCTCAGCAGGGTGTCGCAGTGTCCGTCGAAGACGATGCTCTCACGATGTAGTTTGTCCGCGTCCAAAGATAGCTCCTCCACAACGCATTTGATAAGCGCCAAGACAGATCTCCGTTTATGCGCTCCTTTACCTGCTAATGGGCCGTGTTGCGTTCCGTCACGCACCACGTCCTGTAGGGCCAAAAGTGCACATTGGAGCCAGCTTCATTTTTGTTGAACCAAATTGCACTGAATTATTCAAT
>QMOE01000385.1 GCA_003648125.1 Chloroflexota bacterium | reverse complement strand
TTTATCCGTTAATCCTGCTAATCCGTGTTCTACGACAATCCCAAAACCTTGCCCGTCTCCACGTCAATATCAATATCCGTGAATACTGGGCGGGTGGGCAGGCCGGGCATGGTCTTCATCGTGCCGCACAACGGGAAGATAAAGCCCGCGCCCACACTGGCCCGTACATCGGTGACGGGCATGCGCCAGCCGCGCGGTGTGCCCTTGATCGCCGGGTCGTGCGTGAACGAGAGGTGGGTCTTGGCCATGCAGAGCGGCAGGTGTGCCAGCCCCATATCGGTAAAGAGCTTGATCTTGGCCTCCGCCTCGTCCGTATAGTCCACTCCATCGGCGCGGTAAATCTCGCGGACGATGGTCTCGATCTTTTCCTTGATGGACATGTCGTCCTCGTAGAGAAAGTGAAAGTTATTTGGTTTCTCGGCCGCTTTAACAACCGCCCGCGCCAGATCCGCGCCGCCCTCACCGCCCATGGCCCAGACGTTGTGCATCACCGCGTCCTCGGCACCGGTCTCTTTGGCCCGCTTGCGGATCAGTTCGATCTCGGCCTCGGTGTCGTACTTGAAGCGGTTGATCGCCACCACCACCGGCACGCCAAACTTTACTGCGTTCTCGATGTGTTGCAGCAGGTTAGGCAGACCCTTCTCCAGCAGTTCCAGGTTCTCCTCGGTGTACGCCTTGTCCAGCGGCTTGCCGGCGACGACTTTGGGGCCGCCACCGTGCATCTTGAGAGCGCGGACGGTGCAGACCAGCACCACGCAATCGGGGACCAGCCCGCTGTAGCGGCTCTTGAGGTTCATAAACTTTTCCATCCCGCAGTCGGCGCCAAAGCCGGACTCGGTGACCACATAATCGGCCAGCTTGAGCGCGATCTTGTCGGCGATGATGGAGGAGTTGCCCTGGGCGATGTTGGCAAACGGCCCGCAGTGAACGAATGCCGGGCTGCCGGCCAGCGTCTGCATCATGTTGGGCATGATGGCGTCCTTGAGCAGAACGGTCATGGCGCCGGCCACGTTCAAGTCCTCGGCCGTGATCGGCTCCACCTTTCCCTTGGAACGCAATCCACCAGCCTTGCTCGTGCCGATGATGATGCGCCCCATACGCTCACGCAGATCGGCCAGGTCGCTGCACATGGCCAACGCGGCCATGATCTCGGAGGCCACCGTGATGTCGTACCCGGTTTCGCGCACCAGGCCGTTGTTGCGCCCGCCCATACCGACGACGATGTTGCGCAGTGCGGCGTCCGATATGTCCACCACGCGCCGCCACTGGACGGCGTCGGGATCAATGTTCAGGCGGAACATGCGCTCCTTATCATCGTCGTTCAGATCGGAGGGCTTTTCCGACTCGATGCCCAGTTTTTCCAGCCGCTTACGCATACTGGGCGTGTACTCGTTGTTCGGGCAAAGCGCCTTGGCCAGGTAAGTGGTGCTCCAGCGGGCTTCCTTCGCCATGCGGTTGGCAATCGCTGCAGCCAGCAGGTTGTGGGCCGCGCCGACGGCGTGGATGTCGCCGGTGAGGTGCAGGTTAAAGTCCTCCATCGGCACGATTTGAGCGTAACCGCCGCCGGCCGCGCCGCCCTTGATGCCAAAGGTCGGCCCCTGCGAGGGCTGGCGGATGCAGGTAAAGACCTTTTTGCCGATATAGTGCAACCCCTGGCTGACGCCGATGGTCGTCACCGTCTTGCCCTCGCCCAGGGGGGTGGGGGTGATGGCGGTCACGTCAACATACTTGCCGTTGGGACGGTCTTTGAACTTTTTCAGCACGTCCAGGTGGACCTTGGCCTTCCATTTCCCAAACAGGTCAATGTCGTCCTCGCTGAGTCCGACGCTTTGGGCGACCTCGACGATGGGGAGCAGTTCGGCTGCTTGCGCGATCTCAATGTCGCTTGGAACTGGGTTAACTCGCTTGACTGGCATTTGAAATTCCTCCTTAAAAGTGTATGTGATGTTTGTCCAAAATGAGTACCCCGCGTCAGACGCTTGATACTCTTGTTATCTCGTTAATCGCTATCTGCGTGGGCGTGGGACACCAGGTGAGGTGTCTGCGGCAAGTAGGGTGCGATCTCGTTTTCCACCGTCTGGCGCATAAAATTACCCGCGATTTGTATCAGTGGTTCTCCCAGGGTGGGGTCTACGCGCATTGTCGAGAGGCAGGGGTAGTGGTGGTGGAACAGGCCGGCCTGAATAATGGCTTCGCTGATATCTACTCCGACTAACTGGCGGGCGACGAAGCGGGCGCATCCGCAGGCTGTGTCTCGCTCCACCTTGACTTGCGTAATCTTTTCGCCATCGCACGCGATCCGAAACACTGGCCGGCCAAAATGGCAAGCGAATTCGCCAATCCAGGGGTCATCGAACGCGACCTCTTGCTGGCGCACATTATAACAGTTCTCGGTGAGGGAGCAAAACGGCTTGGGGAAGACGGCGGCCACGCCTATCGCCGTCATCCAGACGCGCAGTTGGCGGATCAGGCCATCGGGCAGCCAGGCGACGTTATCCACCGGGGCGATGAGCGCCCGCGCGCCGGTGCGCTCGACGATGCCGGGCAAGAGTTGGGCCGCGCCGCCGCTTTCGCCCAGCGATAGTACCAGGTCGGCTATGGGGAGGTGCGCAGGGAGAAACGATAGTGGGTCATCTACGACCAGTGGAAGGTGGGCTGGGGCCTGCCATGCTTCTACGGTCCACCCGCCGGGGGCGTACCGTTGGATATTTTCCAGGATGCGTTGCCCATAGTGGGCCTGGTACAAAATAAAAAGCCGCAGTGTTCTTGGACTGTGGCTTTGCAAACTTACCGGTTCTCGAATTGTCTCCAGCAGGTCTTCTACGCGGCGGCCTTGCTTGCTCTGCTGGTAGTAGGTATGGATGCGGTTGTCTTCCAGGGTCAGGCTGATGATTTTAGCATCGGGGATGGATTCCAGCACCTGGGCCACCAGACGACCCTGTTCCTTGCCCTGGGCTTCGATGATCACCACATCGGGAGTGGTCGCTTGCACCTGGGCAAACTCATCGGGAGCTGCGACTCCAACTACCTCTATGCCCGGTTGGCCGGAGAGGAGGCTCTGGACGCCCTCGGCGAAAAGTGGTCGGCTGGCGAGAATGAATACGCGGGAGATGTTCATAGTTGGGTAACTGACTGTCGGTCAGCAACACGATAAATTATACTTCCGCTGCCCCCGTTCGTCTATAGCCCTAATGGGCCATATATGGGACTGTGATGGCCCATTAGGGCCGGCCCTTGAATCCTGGCGGCGGTGTTGTCGGGAAGAATTTTGGAATGGGACACGGATTGACACGGGCTGCGCACACGGATTTTTTGTATCTTTTCAATAATTCGGGGTAACGTAGATCGGAATGTTATTCCGACTTGTTCCTGTCCCAGGGCAATCGTATCTTTTTCTCTTCCGTCGTCATTCCGAGCAGCCTGTCCTGAGCCTGCCGAAGGAGAGGCTGCAAAGCCGCCGGAGTCGAGGAATCTTTCGCGCTTGAACAGCGAGATTCCTCGACTCCGCTCTTTGCTGCGCTCAGGCTCCGCTCGGAATGACGCGCCAGGGCAAAGTCTCGTTGAATGTCAGCTGTAGGGCAGGTTTCCAAACCTGCCTTTCTGTTCAGAGACAGCAATTCCCGTTATGAGGAAAATGCCCGACGGGAATTGCTGGTTCAGAGAGCAGATTCTCGA
>QMOE01000384.1 GCA_003648125.1 Chloroflexota bacterium | reverse complement strand
GCCGACAAATTTAACATTTCGAGTAAATGCTCAGGCCAGTGAAGCGAGCGTCGGTTGAGTAGCCGCCACGCTTTTTGTGGCGGCGTATCGAAACCAAGCGATTCCATTCGCATCGTCTGCTTCACTTCGACAGGCTCAGTACAAGGGTTTCGATACGCGGCTTCGCCGCTACTCAACCAGCGCAGGCTGAGTAGTAACCAATTTTCAACATCTCAGTGCCTGCCTGTCGGCAGACAGGTATCTCTGTGCCTTCTCTGCGCTCTTTGTGTAACTGATTTTGGCTTCTTGGAAAAAGTGTCCGGTAGTGAAGCAGGATTAACGGATAGACAAAAGCCCCCTGCGCCTGAGACGAGGGGGCCATTTCTTACATCTTGCTTCTTGCCTCTTTGCTTCACCCGCCCAGGTAAGCCATCTTCACCTCCGGGTTAGCGGCCAGTTCCGCCGACGTTCCCTCCATGACGACGTTTCCTGTTTCCAGCACGTAGCCGCGTTGGGCCAGTTTGAGCGCCATGTTCGCGTTTTGCTCCACCAGCAGGATGGTCGTGCCCTGGGCGTTGATCTCTTTGATGGTGTTGAAAATATCCCGCACCAGGACAGGGGCCAGGCCCATCGAAGGCTCGTCCAAGAGCACCAGTTGTCCCCGGGTCATCAGCGCCCGGCCCACGGCCAGCATTTGCTGCTCGCCGCCGCTCAAGGTCTCACCGCTCTGGTGCTTGCGCTCATCCAGGCGGGGGAATATCTCGAACACTCGCTTGAGGTCTTTTTCGATTTGGGGTTTGTCCTTGCGGGCATAAGTCGCCAACATCAAGTTCTCCAGCACCGAGAGGTTGCCAAAGATGCGGCGTCCTTCCGGCACTTGAGCGATGCCGAACTTGCTCACCACTTGATGGGGCTGGTACGGGAGGAGGTCTTGGCCCTGATACGTGATACTCCCGCCCACGACTTTACCCCCCAGTTCCGCCACATAGGGGATCTGGCGGGAGATGGTCATCAGCGTGGTAGACTTGCCGGCGCCATTGGCCCCGATCAGGGTCACGATCTCTCCTTCGTCCACGTGGAAGGAGATGCCGTGCAGGGCTTTGATGTTACCATAGTTCACTTGCAGATCTTTTACCTCAAGCAGCATCAGAACGCCTCCTCGCCCAGGTATGCCTCGACAACCCTGGGGTTGTTCTGGATTTCCGTCGGAGTCCCCTCGGCGATGGTCTCGCCAAAGTCAACCACCTTGATTCGCTCGCAGATGTTCATGATGACCCGCATCTGGTGCTCGATGAGCCAGATGGTCAGGTCAAATTCCTCACGAATCTGCCGGATGAGGGCCATCAACTCTCCAATCTCGCCAGGGTTCATCCCAGCCGCCGGTTCGTCGAGCAATAGTATTTGTGGTTCGGTAGCCAGAGCGCGGGCGATCTCTATCCGCCGCTGCGCGCCATACGGCAGATTCTTGGCCAGTTCTCGAGCATTCCCTTCCAGGCCGAATACTGCCAGCAGTTTCAGCGCCTGTTCTTTGATATCCTTTTCTTCTTTCTGATATCGCTGGCCGTGCAGGATCGAATCCGGCAAGCTGTACTTGATGCGAGAAGCATGAGCGATGCGGATGTTGTCCAGCACCGTCAACTCGTTCCACAACCGGATGGTCTGGAAGGTGCGCGCGATTCCTTTGGTCGTGATCTGATGGGGTTGCAATCCGACCAGATTGTCGCCGTTGAGCCGTACCTCGCCCTCGCTCGGTTTGTACGCCCCGGTGACCAGGTTAAAGACCGTCGTCTTGCCCGCGCCGTTGGGGCCGATCAGGCCGACGATCTCGCCCTTTTCCAGGTCGAGGTTGTAATCGTAGACGGCCCGCAGTCCACCGAAGAAGTGAGTCAGATGTTTAATTTGAAGCAAGGGCATAGCTCTCCTCCTCAGAACCGAAAATCTTGCGCAACTTGGGGAAGATGTCGCCCAGTTCCTTGCCGCCCATAATGCCGCTGGGGCGGAAGATCATCATCACCACGAGCAGGAGCGGGATGAGCACCCACTTGAACACGCCCAGGGGCCGCAAAACTTCTAGCAAGAGAGTGAAGCCGATGGCGCTGATGATGGAACCGCTGGTGGAGCCCATCCCACCCAGGTAGACCATGACCATGACCTCAGTGGATTTAAGGATGGTGAACGTCCCTGGGTTGATGTACCCGCCAGGCCCGTGGGCGAACAGGCCGCCGGCCAGCCCGGCCAGCCCGCACGACAGCATAAAGGCGATCATTTTAACTCGCTTGGTGTTGACGCTCATCAACTCGGCCGCGATCTCGTCCTCGCGAATGGCCTCCACACCCTTGCCCAAAGTGGAGGACACAAAGTTGCGGATGATAAAGATCGTGACGAGCATCCCGATGAACGTCCAGATCAGCAGCCAGGGCGCGTTGAAGACTCCGGCCATGCCGTTCATCACCCGTTTCATACCGACAAATCCGCGTGGCCCGCCGATGACCTCCATATTTTCGATGGCGCTCTTGACGATGTAGTTGACGGCCAGGGTGATGATAGCCAGATAGTCACCCCGCGTTTTGAATGAGGGAACGGCGATCAGCAGCCCCACCAGAGAGGCAGCGATGGCGCCGATGATCAGGATCACGGGGAACAACAGGATAGACCAGGAGGCGGGGAGGACGGCGGGGCCGAATATCTTGTCGTCGGCGAACAGCCAGACGGTCAGGACGCTGCTCACGTAGGCCCCCACGGCCATAAAGCCAGCGTGTCCACAGGAGAACTCGCCCATGTAGCCGTTGATCAGATTCAGGCTGACAGTTAGGATGATGTTGATGCCCATAAACAACAGGACGAGTTGCCAGTAGTCGTTAAAGATATGTAGCCATGAACCTCCCACGAACACCACAAAGAGCAACGCGAGGATCAGGGGTTGGAATAGTTTTTTCATCGTTTTCATCTCATTCTATGCTCCTGAAGGGGCTCTAGACCTTTTGCCTCCGGGCCACGCCAAAGAGGCCAGTTGGCTTGATGGTCAGGATCACCAGCAGAATGGTAAAGCTCACCAGGTCACGATAGGTTGATGACAGCCACTCAAAGCCGGGGATGCTGCCCAGGGCGACGACGAAAATCTCAATGAACCCCAGGAGAAAGCCGCCCACCATAGCGCCCCTGACTTCCCCGATTCCGCCCACCACGGCAGCGATGAAGGCTTTCCAACCGATGATAATGCCCATGTCGAAACTGATGACGTGATAGGCCGAGCCGTACATGATGCCGGCCAACGCCGCCAATGAGGAACCGATGATGAAGGTGACTGTGATGATACCGTTTACCGGCACGCCCATCAGAGGCACAGCGGTCCTATCGTAGGAGATGGCCCGCATCGCCATACCCCATTTGGTGCGGCGCAGGAACAATTCCAGGCCGACCATCACCACGACGGACAGCCCAATGACGATGAGCTTGATGTTGGTAAAACTCACGCCTCCCACCGAGTATATTTTGGTCGGGATGAGTTCGGGGAATCCCCGGTCGGCAGCTCCCAACGTGGACAGGTTGAGGTACTCTAAAAAGAGACCGATCATCAGGGCAGTGATGACGACGTACAAGCGGTTAGCTCCGCGCTCTCTCATAGGCCGGTAAGCTATCCGTTCGATTGTCACGCCTACTCCTGCTGTCAGTGCCATCGAGCCTAGAATGGTCACTG
>QMOE01000383.1 GCA_003648125.1 Chloroflexota bacterium | reverse complement strand
GTCCGATGACGAGTTCGAGGACCGAGTTATCGCTGCTGCTGCCGACGTAGGGGCGCGCGTCGGGTGGGGTCAGATCAACCACCACGGCCCAGGCGAAGGAAACGATGAGCAGCACGACCGTCGCCAGGCCCAAGTGAACGAGCCGCTTCCACCAGCGCGCGGGCGAGCCGACCAGGTAGAGCAGGTAGAAAGCGGGCAACACCATAAAAGCCTGCAACATTTTGATGTTGAACCCCAGTCCCACCAGCGTCGCGCACGCTAGCAGCCAGCGCAGGCGGCCCGTCTCGGCAGCGCGGATGACGGCCCAGGCCGCCAGCAGCAGGACGAGCACCAGTTGGCTGTCCATCGTGTTGTTGCGGTTGGCGGCCACGCTGATGGGAGTGATCGCCAGCACCAGCGCCGCCGTCAGCCCGGCTGGTGGGCCGAACGTCCGCCGCACCAGGTGGTAGAGCAAGAGCACGGAGAGAACCCCCGCCGCCGCCTGGGGCAGCAGCAGGCTAAAGCCGCTGAACCCAAACAGGGCCGCGCTGGCGGTCTGCACCCAGAGGCCCAGCGGGGGCTTGTCCACCGTCACAAAACCGCCGGGATCGAAGGAATTGAAAAAGAAGTTGTGCCAACTGGTGAGCTGGCTCTTGACGGCGGCGGCATAGTACAGGTTGGCATATCCTTCTTGTTCCAAACGGAAAAAGTGCAGGAACAAGGCCAGTAGCAAAATACCGACCAGGGCCAGTCGCTGCCAGGCTCTGGTGACAGTGGGCGGGCGGGACAATTGGGCAGTTGTTTTCATAGTCACATTTCCAGGCTTGTATTGGTATTCCTATGATCGTTTGTGCGGGCTACCGGCGGGTTACGGCGATGTAAAAGGAATGTAAAATCTGAGGATCCGCTGGACAAATGGCGAGGAATGAGTACAATGAAAGGTGCCGAGTGCAGCCGCGATGCTCGGAACACGATGCGTAAGGAAGGTGCCCGGCACTTGAGCAGTTACCCCCAGGGCAAATATATTACAAATCACCAACCTCCGCAAGCAGTGCCAGATGGGCAAGGTGACGATTGACGCGCTGCAGTCGGCACAAAACCGCCTGGTCCCCGTCTTGGGGGAGGTTCCCGGCACTTTTGAAAGTGCCGGGAACCTAGTTGCGAATCTGTTTGAAAGGGCAAACAATGAGTCAAAACCTGGAACAAATCCCCAAAGTACTGGCGCTCTACCTCCAAATCTCACAATACCCCATCTTGGGTCACCTCATTCGGGAGCGGATGCGAGAGGAACTCTTTGAGCGCGGCGTCATCACCCCGGAGCAGTTCGAGCAAGAAGTGAAGGACAAAGCCAAGCTCTCTCAGCAGCGGGAGGGGACCCTGCCCGGTCAGGACCCGGAAGAAATCTGGCGGGAGCGACTGGCCCAGATTCGGGATTATCTGACCGATTTTTACTTTGCCTACAATCTTCCGCACGCGCTCTTTGAGGAAATTTTGCAGCATGTTCTGACCGAACAAGCGCCAGGGCGCAAAGACGCTCTCCCGTTCAACCCGGAACTGGCTCCCCGACCGTTCCTGATTGCTCAAGCAAAAGAGTATGCAGCGCTTCCAAAAGAGCAGCGGGAGCGAGTCAGACATCACCAGGAAGAGATCACAGTTGTTCTGGTCAAGAGAATGATCAGCGACCAGATGGGTTTTGTCAGACTGGCTAAAAAGTTCCTCAAGGCCGAGGACTTTGAGATGATCTATGGACGCCGCATCGGCACGGGGAAAATTGGCGGCAAGGCGGCGGGGATGATGCTGGCCTGGGAGATACTTGGACGAGATGACCCGGCTGACGAGATAGCCCTGCGCGAGCGCATCGCACTCCCCGATTCATACTTTATAGGCGCTAATGTCTTTTACGACTTTCACACGATCAATGGGCTAGAGGACTATATCAACCAAAAGTACAAGACGCAGGAGGAGATCGAAGCTGATTACCCTCACGTCCGGAAAATCTACGCTGACGGGAAATTTCCGCCAGAGGTAATTGATAGACTGCGGGCGTTGTTGACCGAGGTGGGGAACGCCCCACTCATCGTGCGTTCATCCAGTTTGCTGGAAGATAACTTTGGGTTTTCCTTCGCCGGCAAATACGATAGCTTTTTCTGCCCCAACCAATCTACCCTGGAAGAAAACCTGGCGGCGCTGACCAACGCCATCGGCCGGGTGTACGCCAGCGTCCTCAGCCCGGACGCACTGCTCTACCGCAAACAGATGGGGCTAGTGGATTATGACGAGCGCATGGCGATCCTGATTCAAAAGATACAGGGTCAGCAATACCATGGTTATTTTTTCCCTACCCTGGCTGGAGTGGGATTCAGCCGCAACCCGTTCCGCTGGAACCGCAAGATTCGCCCGGAGGACGGCCTGCTGCGGATGGTGTGGGGGCTGGGTACTCGCGCCGTAGATCGGGTAGGCAGTGATTACCCGCGTATGGTCCCGCTCAGCCACCCACAGTTAAGACCGGAGGCAGGAGCAGACCAGATCCGCAAGTACTCGCAGCGGTTTGTGGATTTAATAGATTTGCGGGCCAATGAATTCAAGACCTTGCCCGTGACCGATGTGTTACAACCAGATCACCCTGGCATCCAACTTTTGGCCTCGGTGGATAAAGGGGATTATTTGCAATCCATCTACGCTCCGGGAGTTATAGGCCGGGAGCCTCTGGTTTTGACCTTTGGCGAACTGTTGAAAAATCAGAGATTCGTGACGCTGATGCGCACCGTGTTGAGGAAATTAGAGCGCCACTATGGCCGCCCGGTAGACGTCGAGTTCACGGTAGACGTCACAGCCAAGCGCCCATACGACTTTGTTCTGCACCTGCTCCAATGCCGTCCCCTGAGCAGCCAGGAGTGGGGCGAGAGCTTGCGTATTCCCAGCAACGTGCCGCCGGAGGATATTGTTTTCCTGGCGCACCGGCTGGTGCCCCAGGGTAAGGTCGGTCGCATCCGCTACGTCGTATACGTGGACCCGGCGCAGTACGCCCGCGTGCCCGACTATGAGACCCGGTTCGAGTTGGCGCGAGTGGTCGGCCGGCTCAATCAGCGGCTGGCGGGAGAATGTTTCATCCTGATGGGGCCGGGGCGCTGGGGCACATCGAACGTCGAACTGGGGCTAAAAGTCACCTATGCCGATATTTACAACACTCGCGCCCTGATCGAGATTGCCCAGTCCCGGGCCGACTACACGCTAGAGGTCTCCTACGGGACCCACTTTTTCCAGGACCTGGTGGAGGCAAATATCTATCCCTTGCCGTTGTACCCGAACGCGCCTGGCACAGTCTTTAACCGCGCCTTCTTCGATGGCGCACCCAATGTGCTGGAAGAACTGCTTCCAGCCGACGCACAGCACAGCTGCTTTATCAAAGTGATAGATGTGCCCTCGGTGGCAGGGGGACGCTGCCTGGAACTGGTGATGGATGGCGAGCGGGATGAGGCACTGGCGTACTTGCAGTAGCCTGAGAGTAGATTATATGATTGGGGTGTGTTTCAAATGAGTTAGGTAGGCGCGCTTTCCATAGCGCGCGGTATGGAAACCGTGCTACTTTTAACCGAAATGAAACGCACCCATTTGATTTGGGGTGGGCAGTAGCGAGCGTTGGTTGAGTAGCCCGTAGCGGGGCGGCTTGGGTTGAGCTCGTCGAAACCAGGTGAGCGG
>QMOE01000382.1 GCA_003648125.1 Chloroflexota bacterium | reverse complement strand
GCAACACCATACTGGTGATGATGCTCTCCGGTGCGCTGGCGGGGCTGGCCGGGATGGCCGAGATCAGCGGGGTCGTCCACCGTTTGCAGGAGCGCATCTCGCCGGGCTATGGGTTCACGGGCATCATCGTGGCCTGGCTGGCAAAGCTCAATCCCTTTGGAGTGATCATCGTCTCAATCTTGTTCGGGGCGCTGATCGTCGCCGGGCGAGAGATCCAACCCGCTGGGCTGGCGCTCCTGCTCCAGGGAATCATCCTTTTTATGGTCATCAGCAGTGACGTGTTGCTGCACTATAAAATCAGCATCGCGCGCAAAGCGCCGGAGGCGGCATGAATCTCGAAATCATCTTACACGCCGGACTGGCGACAGGAACCATTTTGTTGTTTGCGGGAATCGGAGAATTGCTCGCCGAGCGATCGGGCATCTTGAATCTGGGGATCGAGGGAATGATGCTCATCGGGGCGATGGCAGGATTCAAGACCTCGCTGGCGACGGGTAACCCCTGGCTGGGGCTGCTAGTCGCCATGCTCGCCGCCGGGATTCTGAGCCTGGCACACGGGCTGGTCACCATCCATTTTCAGGCGGACCAGGTCGTGAGTGGATTGTCCCTCACCTTTTTGGGAACCGGCCTGGCCCTGGTATTGGGCGAAGGGTTGACGGGGCAAAATCCCGCCCTCATCCCCAACGTCACCATCCCCCTGCTTTCCGCCATCCCCTTCATCGGGCCGGTGTTCTTTGAGAATCACAGCGTACTCGTGTATGTGGGCTATCTTTTCACCCCCCTGTGCTGGTACTATATCCACAAAACCCGCCCAGGGATGCACCTGCGCGCGGTGGGCGAAAAACCCGCTGCCGCCGACACGCTGGGGATCAACGTCTATGGCACGCGCTACTTTTACACCTTTGTCGGCGGCATGCTGGCGGGGCTGGCGGGCGCGACCATCAGCCTGGCGGTGTCGCCGGGGTGGTATAGCTCCCAAACCACCTCCGGGCAGGGATGGATCGCCGTTGGCCTGGTGATCTTTGCCCAGTGGAATCCGCTCCGGGCCGCGTTGGGCGGTTATCTCTTTGGCGCCATCCGGCGCGGTATTCTGGACCTGCAAGGCCCAGCCACCCTGTTTGGGTTCACCAATCCGCTCTTTATCAACAAGAACTATTTTTTCTTTCTCCAGATGACGCCCTTTATCTTGACGATCATCGCCCTCGTGTGGGGTTCTCGCGCCGCCGCCCGCAAGCGATTGGGCGCACCGGCGGCGTTGGGCGAGCCTTACATTCGGGGGGAGCGGGGAGTATGAGAAATCGAGATCCAAACGTAGAGGCAACCCCTTGCAGTTGCCCTAAAATCCGCATAGAGGAAAGGATTGGATAAAAAATGTGGAATATAGATACAAATGCACCGCTCCAATCAGTACTAGATAACCCCGAGTGCCCGCCGCTCTTGCGCCGGACGCTCACCGGCCCCATCTCCTGGCAGACCCGTAACGAGACCTCGGTGCAAAAAGCGCTGACCTCGCCGCGCGTCGCGCCCCAATGGATAGCCGCGCTCCTGGCGCTAGGGGCCACCGTCACCGTGGAAGGAGATGCCGGGCCGGAGGAGTCGCCCCTGACGGTGGGGGCAGGGCAGCCCCGCCCCCATACCCTGCATATCCCACCCAGCGACCCCAATCAGAGATGGGGCGAGGCCCGCGTGACCCGCACCCCGGCCGATGAGCCTATCGTCGCCGTCGTCGCCGTGGTGGAAGTAGATAGCGACATCGTGCGTCAGGCTCGCATTGCTCTCACCGGCGTCTGGCCGGAGACGGTTCGCCTGGCCCAAGCCGCAGAGCAACTCGTGGGCAATCCACTGGATGAGGCTAACATTCAAGCAGTGGCGGATGCTGTGGGAAGAGAGGTCGCGCCCAGGGGAGATTTCCGGGGCAGCGAAGAATACCGCCGGGCCATGGCGGGCGTTTTGACCCGCCGCGCCCTCGGTCAATGCGCGCAACAGGAGGCGAGCGATGAGTAATGCAGAAATCCAGCCTGTGACACTGACGATCAATGGCGAGGTAAGGACCCTCTCGGTGCGCCGTGCAGAGACCCTGCTGGACGCGCTGCGGAGCGCGGGATACACCAGCGTCAAGAACGGCTGCAACACAGGCGACTGCGGCGCGTGTACCGTCCTCCTGGACGGGCAGCCCGTCCACAGTTGCATGCTCCGGGCCGCGCAGGCCGAGGGGCAAGAGGTGCTCACCCTGGAGGGGCTGACCCCCGCTCTCCAATCCTTCGACAAGGCTCAGGACAAGTCCCCAACCCCCAATCTCCATCCCATCCAGCAAGCGTTTATCGAAACTGGCGGCTTCCAGTGCGGCTACTGCGCCCCGGCTCACATTCTGACGGCCAAGGCGCTGCTCGACCGCAACCCAAACCCCACCGACAACGAGATCCGCGAGGCAATGAGCGGCGTGCTCTGCCGCTGCACCGGCTACGTCAAGATTGTGCAGGCAGTACAACGCGCGGCCGCCCTTTTGCGCGGCGAGGAGGTAGCGCCCTTTACGCCCGTCGAGGAGACGCTGGCCGTGGGCGAATCGCCCGCCGAATTGCTAGAGCGGTGGTACGGGCGGGAGCATCCATCTCCGGCGTTGGTCATCTCCCCGCCAGAAATGAAGAGCCTGAACGTCGTCGGCAAGCCCCAGCCCAAAGTAGATGGCGTCAAGCTGGCGACGGGCCGCCCCGTATTCACTGGCGACGTCAAAATAGAGGGAATGCTCTACGGCGCGCTGCTGACCAGCCCCCACGCCCACGCCCGCATCAAAGAGATTGACGTCACCCGCGCCCGCGAACTGGACGGCGTCCACGCGGTCCTCACCTACAAAGACATCCCCCGCGTCAAGTACGCCTCCGGCGGGCAGAGTCACCCTCAGCCGCCGCCCTTTGACCAGGTCTGCCTGGACAACAAGGTGCGCCACGTCGGCGACAGGGTAGCCATCGTCGCCGCCGAGACGCCGGAACTGGCGCGGCGCGCACTGCGTCTGATCGAGGTCGAGTACGAGGTGCTGCCTCACGTCCTGGACCCCCAAGAGGCGATGCGGGAGGGTGCGCCGGTCATCCACGACGAGCCGGACACCGAGGACATCTACGACGCCGGGCGGAACATCGTCCACCACATCGAGGCCGAGGTGGGCGACGCCCAAACTCAGTGGGCCAGAGCCGATCACATATTCGAGGGCGAGTACCGCACCTCGCAGCAGCAGCAGGCGCACCTCGAGCCGCACATCTGCATCACCTACTGGGACGAGGACGGGCGGCTGGTCATCCGCTCCAGCACCCAGGTGCCGTTTCACGTCCGGCGTATGGTCGCGCCCCTGATCGGGCTGCCGGTCAAGCAGATCCGCGTCATCAAGCCGCGCATCGGCGGCGGATTCGGCAACAAGCAAGAAATGCTCCTGGAAGACCTGTGCGCCCATCTGACCATCGCCACGGGCCGGCCGGTGCGGATGGAATACACGCGCCGCCAAGAGTTCACCAGTTCCCGCAGCCGTCACCCCCAGATCATGCGCTTCAAGATCGGCGTCACCGACGAGATGGAAGTGGTCGCCACTGAGCTGTACCTCATCGGCGACACGGGCGCTTACGGCACACACGGCCTGACGGTGCAGATGGTGGGCGGGCAGAAAAGCCTGACGCTCTACAACGCGCCCCATTCAAAATTCACTT
>QMOE01000381.1 GCA_003648125.1 Chloroflexota bacterium | reverse complement strand
GGGCTGCCGATAAAGCCAGCGACAAAGAGATTATTGGGATACTCGTAGAGATTCTGCGGCGTGTCAATTTGTTGCTTGACGCCATCCTTGATCACCATGATCCGAGTGCCCATGGTCATTGCCTCGACCTGGTCGTGGGTCACGTAGATAAAGGTTGTCTCTAGTCGCTGGTGAAGCTTGCTGATCTCGGCGCGGGCCTGCACGCGCAGTTTGGCGTCCAGGTTGGAGAGCGGCTCGTCCATCAGGAACACGTTCGGTTCCCGCACGATGGCGCGGCCGATCGCCACGCGCTGTCGCTGACCACCGGAGAGTTGGCCGGGTTTGCGGTCCAGCAGTTTCTCGATGCCCAGGATGTCGCCTGCCTCGCGCACGCGCTTGTCAATTTCGCTCTTGGGAGTCTTGCGCTGTCTGAGACCAAAAGCCATATTCTCATAGACCGACATGTGGGGATATAGCGCGTATGACTGAAAGACCATGGCGATGTCCCGATCCTTGGACTTTACATCGTTGACCACCCGGTCGTCAATATAGATTTTTCCCTCGGTGATAGATTCCAGGCCGGCCAACAGCCTCAGGGCAGTGGACTTGCCGCAGCCGGAAGGGCCGACGTAGACGACGAATTCCTTGTCCGCGATATCTATGCTGAGGTCATTGATCCCGACGACATCGCCCCACCGCTTGACTACGTGCTCATATTTTACGCTTGCCATTTGAGTATACTCCTTTTCGATTTGATCTATTGCTTTCCGTCGCGATGCGTTGAGACTTATCCCTTCACCGCGCCGGCCAGCATACCACGCACGAAGAAGCGTTGTAGGCCAAAGAACACGATCATGGGTAAGGCCATCGAGATGAACGCCGCGGCTGTCAGCAAGTGCCAGCCTGCGCCTAACGAACTCACCATGTTGCCGATCTGGTAAGTCAGCACCGGTTTCTGCCCTCCCAAAAAGACCAGGGCCACCAGCAGGTCATTCCAGATCCATAGGAATTGGAAGATAGCCAGTGATGCCAGGGCCGGAACCGAGAGCGGCAGCGCCAACTTGTAAAAGACCGTCCAGTGCGACATACCATCGAGGTACGCCGACTCGAAAATCTCTCTGGGCAGCGAACCGATAAAGTTCCGCATCAAGTAGATGGCGTAGGGCAGGCCAAAGCCGGTGTGGAACAGCCAGATGCCTATGAACGTGCCGTTCAGTCCTAACTGGGCGTACACGCGCGAGATAGGAATCAGCGTCATCTGGAGCGGCACAATCTGCAAGCCGACCAGCAAGGCGAACAGCAACATACGGCCGGGAAAGTCGAGCCAGGAGAAGGCGTAGCCGGCAAAGGAAGCAAAGAGGAGGGGAATGATGACGCACGGGATAGTGACCAGCAGGCTGTTGACGAACGCCCGTCCCATACCTCTGGGGTTCATCAGATCGCTGATGTTGCAATTCAGGTCGGTCGCTTGCTCACCTGTGGCGCAGTCGGTTGTATAGTTGGCCGTGCCTCGATAACCCATCAGAGCGTCAATATAGTTGTTCACGGTAAAGCGCGGACGGGCCGAGATTCCGGAAATGCGCTTGAGATAATCGGCAATGTCGGCTGCTTGTTGCGGCTCCGGTATTGGTATATCCTGCAAGTGAGGTTGCCCCTCGACTTCTTGCTTGAGCATAGCCAGCAGCTTGATGGAGCGCGAGTATTGGTTTATCAACTCGGGATTGGTGAGATCAGCCTCTGCAATTTCTTTGCCGTTCGAGCCGTGGCAGGAAGCGCATGTCTGTGAGTATTCCTCGGAGCCTCTGGGCGGCGCGAGGGCCGTCCACCAACCGCTCTGGTTGATCTCTTGGAAGGGCCGCAGTGATGTGACCAGCAGGCCGAATGTTGGTATCAGCCAGATTAAACAAAGCCCAATCAACACCACGTGGATTGGTAGACTCGATAGAATCATTTTGATGCGATCAGTGGTCATCGTATAGCCTCCTGTGCTCGGAAACGCCGGACGTTCCAGATCATGAACGGAATGGTGAGCAAGATCAGGACCACGGCGATGGACGCCGACCGCCCGCCCTGGTGACTGACGTACATCTCACCGTACATGCGGTTGGCGATAACCTCGGTGCCATAGTTACCGCCCGTCATCACATAGACAATGTCGAATATCTTGAGCACGTTGATGACCATAGTGGTGACCACGACGGCGATGGTCGGCATGATGATCGGCACCATAACCTTCCAGAACACTCTCCACTCGGTGGCCCCATCCACGCGGGCTGCTTCGAGAATCTCTGTCGGCACGCTTTTCAGGGACGCCGAGAGAATGGTCATGCAAAAGCCGGTCCACATCCAGACGCCCACCAGGATCAGGGCATAGTTGTTAAAGGCCGGCTCACTTAGCCAGGACACGGGATCTCCGCCCAGCGAGGTGATGATAGCGTTCAACAGGCCGATCTGCACCTGGCTGGTGCCGTAGGCGTAGACAAACTTCCAGATGATGCCGGCACCCACGAACGAGATAGCCATTGGCATAAAAATGATCGCTTTGGCCAGCGCCTCGTACTTTACCCGGTCGGCCAGAACGGCGATCAGTAGCCCCATGCTGACTGTGCCGCCTACCATCAGAATCCCCCACAGCAGGTTGTTGCGGAAAGCATTTAGCATGATGGGTGCGGTCAGAGCATAACGATAGTTCTCCAGGATGCCCCAACACGGTTCTCCTTCCACGCAGGCGGCCGCCGCGGACATTGTTCCATCCGCGTTCTTGAAACTCAGGATGAATGTGTTGATTCCTGGGTACACGATGAAGGCTATCATGATTAGCAAAGCCGGGGCAACGTACAGCCACGGGATGACTTTGCCTTGTTTCATTATTTCGGGAACTTGAGTATCACTCATCGAGGTACTCCTTTCGACTCAGCGAGACGGTGATCTGTCTCTGCGGTTGATTGAGATGGGGGGCGATTCCTCATCAGGAATCGCCCCCTTTTGCACGTGTCTGTTACTCTGTTGCTGCTGCTTGCACCGCGGCTGCTTCAGCCAGTGCTGCGTCCAGGTCGGCGGCATCGTTGACATAGTCCACGATGGCCTTCCACTCGGCCTTGCCAAAGCCACCGGGGATGGAATCGCCGATGTCGGGGGTAAAGCCAGTGGCCGAAGCCAGGATCGCGGCCTTCTTGGCCAGCGCCGGATCGGTGTACGCACCTGCCGCCTGCGAGTTGGGCGAGAGGTCAAAGCCCACTTTCGCCCACTCCTGAGCGCCATTCGCGCTGGTCAGGTAAGCAACGACTGCCTTGGCGGCTGGTGTGTCGTTAAAGACCATCATGAGGTCGGTGCCTCCCTGCAGGCCCTGAGCGCCCGGCACGCCGAAAAAGTCATAGTCGGTGCCGTACTCCAGGTCGGGGTACTGCTCGGCGACTGCGCCGCCAGCGAATCCGGACTGCTTGACCATCATCGCTTCGGGCGGGTCGGAAAAGACCTTGTAGATGGCGTCCAGGAAACCGGTGGAGACGGTGCCCTCGGCTCCGCCGACGGTGTAGACGGGGTCTTTGGCCCACTTGCCGTAGGTCTGGTAGGCTTCCTTCACCCCGGCGTCGTCGTAGGGCACGTCACCGGAGATGATGTCCAGCACATAGTCTGGCCCTTGCTGCACCAGCAGGATGTCCTGGATAAAGTCGGAACCGGTCCAGCCGGTGGCGTCGCCGGATTCCATACCCATTGACCAGGGCACGTTGCCGTCGGCCACCATCTGCTCGACCAG
>QMOE01000380.1 GCA_003648125.1 Chloroflexota bacterium | reverse complement strand
TCTCTCGTGATTTCTGGTGGTGTACGCGCTGTTTTCCAGGCTCAGTAGATCCAAATTTTAGACCTCGGAGGTCTTATTGTCGTAACACTTTGGATCTACTGAGGCTAAACTACTGCCGAAACCTCGGCGTCTGAACTGTTACCGTTAGCCTTGACCCCAGATTGAACACGGGGTACAATAGCTATACTTTCGGCTGCCTGTTTTGTCAAACCCTTATTGGACTATTGATATTGTTGTCAGATTGATGGATTTTTCATTGGCGATTGAACTGCAAGATTTGTTTGAACTGATCAATGTTGTGCTCGCCTCGGGCATTGTCATTGTCTCCTGTGCCTTTCTGCTCTATCTCGTCATCTACAATCTGCGCAACAGTGTAGCCCGCTCATTCGTCGCCCTTTTATCGTGCACGATGCTGAGCTACTTTGTGGACCTGGCACTGGTCGGCGTCAAAAATCCCGAGACGGCCATCCCCTGGCTGCGGCTGCAATGGGTGGGTATCGCGTTTGCCCCGGCCGCTTATCTGAGTTTTTCCAACGCCCTGTTGGTCACTACCGGCGCTCGCAGCCGATTCCGCGATATAGCTGTGCGTATCAGCTATTTTCTCAGCGCACTGTTGCTGTTGGGGGTAGCCTTTAGTGATTTGGTCGCACGCGGCGGCGCGCTGACGCATCACGCGCCTCACCTGCTGCCGGGGCCGCTCTTTCCATTCTTTGTCCTCTATTTTTTCTCAGGTGTGATTTGGGGAGCCGTCAACGTCCTGTGGGCCCGCCGCCGTTGTCTCACCTCTACCTCGCGCCGGCGTATGGCCTACCTGACGGCCACCTTTGCAGCGCCGGCGGCTGGCATTTTCCCCTACTTGCTCCTCGCCAGCTGGCCGACCTATGCCCCCGGTGTCGTGCTCTGGTTGCTGCTGGTGCTGGGGAACGTGGGAGTCGGGCTGATGCTGATACTCCTGGCCTATAGCGTGGCTTTCTTCGGCGCGCTCACCCCAGACCGGGTGGTAAAGCACCGACTGGTGCGTTTTTTGCTGCGCGGGCCGGCGGTCGCCACGTTGGTGGCTGTGGTCATCATCGTTGCGTCTCAGGCAGAGGGATGGCTCGGCCTGCCGAGTCGCCGCTTGATGCTCTTTGGCGTCGTCGGTGTTATCCTGCTCGTGCAATTGGGGATCGAAGCAGCCAAGCCGCTGATTGATCGGGCGCTCTACCGCCGAGATCAACCCGAGATTGAGTGGATTCAAGGGTTAAGCAATCGCTTGCTGACGACGACCGACCTGCATCAATTTCTGGAGAACGTGCTCACTGCCCTGTGCGATTTACTGCGGGTGGACGCGGGTTTCGTGACCGTTGTAGATGGCGGCACGCCCCACTTGGAAGTTGTCTGTGGATCATTGGAGGGAAGCGCAACCACCCCCTTGCCGCCGGAGGCCTGGCAGACGCCTCTGGCGGAGCGACAAATCGAACGGCACGGCGAGATCTTTGTGTGGGACGGTTATTGGCTGATTCCCCTGCGCGCCCCAAGCCAGGATATCATCATAGGTATGGTGGGCATCGCCGCACGCGCGAGCGAGCCAGACCTGCTCCCGGAGGAACGAGAGGGTATGGAAGCCTTGATCGTCCAGGCGGCGGCGGCCCTGGAAGACCGCAAGTTGCAACAGGGGCTTTTCAGCGTGCTGCGACAGATCATCCCAGAGATTGAGGACATTCAACGCCGCCGTGGGGTGGTGCGTTACGTTGGAGAGCGGGCGTTTTCCCAGTTCAGCCCGCTGGGGTCATCCGAGTTCCCGGAGTGGGTCAAGGGTGCGCTTGCCCATTACTGGGGTGGCCCCAAACTGACCACCAGCCCGCTCCTGACCATGCACGTGGTGGAGCGTGCGACGCAGGATCACGGCGGCAACACGCTGGCTGCCCTGCGGGATGTGCTCAAGCAAGCCATTGAACAGCTGCGCCCCGAAGGGCAGCAGGAAATGACGACGCCAGAGTGGATTCTATACAATATCCTTGAACTAAAGTTTCTCCAGGGGCGTAGGGTACGCGAGATTGCGCGGCGATTGGCAATGAGCGAGTCGGACTTGTACCGCAAGCAGCGCGCCGCAATCGAGGCAGTAGCCCAGGTACTAACAGATATGGAGCGGGAAGAGCTGAATAGTCAAGCTGATCCTTTGTGACTGATGATTTCGAGTAACTCGAGTTGCCATGCCACTTGGCTCGCCACCAAGTAACGTGACGACTTTGATCCGTCACGCTACAAGCGTGACCTACAAAGTTGAGGCTATTTTCGGCATAGATGCGATAAAAGGTTGATGGGGTCATTATAAATGAGTGCAGAGGACAACCGTAGAGATGTGACCACAGCCGATGTATTGGCCGAGGTAGAGCGACGCAGGGCGGTGGCTCAGCCAGTTATAAGCAAGCGCCAGCGCAAGATCGTCATCCTGGCCGACCGTTTTGTCTTTTGGCTTTCCAGGCATTGGCTGGCCGTGTTCAATGCACTGGCTTTTCTCTACGTCGGGCTTCCTATCCTAGCGCCGGTGCTGATGCGCCTGGGCATTGAGAGGCCCGCGATGATCATTCACTTCTTCTATAGACCACTGTGCCATCAACTGCCCTGGCGATCTTGGTTCCTGTTCGGTCCCCAGTTCGCCTACACGCTGCCTGACCTGGTGGAGCGGCTGGGGGCGGATGCGATGACCATACCGCAGGCGGCCACATTCATCGGCAACGAAGCGATGGGCTACAAGGTGGCTATCTGCCAGCGCTGTGTCGCCATCTACGGGGCAATTTTTATCTTTGGGCTGCTTTACACCCTGGGAAGGCGGCGCGTGCGTCCGCTCCCCTGGTGGGGCTATGTATTGGGGTTGCTGTCTATGGCGGCGGATGGTGGCTACCAACTTTTCTCTATTATTGTCCTTTTCTTGTTTCCTGACTTTCCTATCATCTCCTATGAATCCACGCCGCTGAAGCGGACGATCACCGGCGCGATCTTTGGCCTGGTGACTATCTGGCTGGCTTATCCGTATGTCCAAGAGACGATGGACGAGTTCCGCGAGACGCTGCATGAAAAGTTCGGATGGGAGTAGATGAAGCGAATCAGTGTAGACGACGTTGTGTTGTACCGCTTTGCAGGGCTGGAGGAGGCCCAAGGGCTGCGCCACGCCGTTCTGACCCGCATCGGCGGCGTGAGCCGGGAGCCTTACGCCACACTCAACCTGGGCCACACCGTCGGCGACGACCTGGCGGATGTGGAGGAAAATCACCGCCGCGCCCTGGGCGCTTTGGACTTGCAACCTGGGCAAACCGTCAGCCCCTATCAAGTACATGGCGCGCGCGTGGAGGTGGTTGGACGCGTTCACCTGGGGGTCGTGCTGCCGGCCACCGATGCACTGGTTACAGATGCGCCCGGTGTTTCATTGCTGATGCGTTTCGGCGACTGCGCCCCGGTGCTGCTCTTTGATCCCGTGCAGCGCGTGATTGGGATGGCCCACGCGGGATGGCGCGGCGTGGTTGTGGGATCCGTCCCGGCGACGGTGCGGACGATGACAGAGCGATTGGGCTGCCACCCCGCCGACCTGTGGGCCGGCATCGGCCCGACCATTGGCCCCTGTTGCTACGAGGTGGGGCCGGAGGTGGTGGCAGCGGTGGAGGAAGTGTGTCCGCCCGGAACGGAGGTGGCGCATAGCGTCAACGGTCGGTTACACCTCGACCTGCCCGGAGCGGTGCAGGCCCAACTCCGCGCCGCCGGTG
>QMOE01000379.1 GCA_003648125.1 Chloroflexota bacterium | reverse complement strand
CGGCCATCCTGGCCGCATGCGAGCAAGATGCTCGCGTTCCGCTCCTCTCCCACAATGGAACGCGGCCATCCTGGCCGCATGCGAGCAAGATGCTCGCGTTCCGTTCCTTTCCCCCTACAACCCCCCTTGACATTTTCCCCACTCTGCCTATAATGTGACCCTGGTCATCTTTGAACTTGGGTCACAAATAGGAGAAGAAATACAAATGAAACGCAATACACTCTATGTGATTTTGGGTATCCTCCTCATCGCGGCAGTGGGCGGAGTGGTTATCTGGCGGGCGCGGCGGACGGCGCAGCCGGAGACAGCATCCCCCTCCGTCGTCGTGGAACGAGGCACGATGCTCGTGGCTATCTCCTCCAGCGGCAACGTCGCGCCGCAGGAGCGGGTGAACCTGACTTTCGATGTGCCGGGCCGGGTCTCACAGGTGGCGGTCGAGGTGGGGGACACGGTCGTTGCCGGGGACGTGTTGGCGCAGTTGGATACGACCGACATGGAATTCGCCGTCCAGCAGGCCGAGATCAGCTTGCAATCGGCCCAACTGCGGCTAAAGAGACTCCAGGAACCGCCGGATGAGGCGGACATCGAAATCGCCCGCGCCGCCGTCAGCGACGCAGCGGCGGCCTACCAGGCGGCCCAATCGAACCTGACTCTGACCGAGCACAGCGTTTCAGTGGGTGATGCTGTGCGCGCAGCCGCCGTCGCCCGCGATGATACGTACCGCTTTTACCAGAATTTGGTTGACCGCCTGGGCGAGGATAATAGGAACACAGAGTTGGCCCACAACGCTTACCTGGACGCGCTGGGCCAATACAACCGGGCGGTCGAAAACTCGGAGATGCAGATGACCAATGCCCAGAACCAGGTCGCCAGCGCCTCCCACGCGCTCCAGCAGGCACAGGACAATCTCGATAAATTGCTCAATGGAGCCGACGAGGACGACATCAAAGCGGCCCAGTTGGACGTTGACGCAGCGAAATTGAGCCTGGAAAAAGCCCACAGCGATCTCGAGAAAACCGCGTTACTGGCTCCTTTCGACGGCATCGTCGCGGCGGTCAACGTCACCGCCCACGAAATGGCTCCCACAGGACTGCCGGCCATCACCCTGCTCGACACCTCTGGATTCCGCATCACCGTCAGCGTGGACGAGATGGACGTGGGGCAACTTGTAGAAGGACAAACCGCCGAGGTGACGCTCGACGCGCTGCCCGATGTCGTCATCACCGGGACGGTTGACTATATCGCTCCGGCGGCGACGCTCGAGGGCGGAGTGGTTTATTACGAGGTGACGATCAAACTGACCCCCAGCGATGTCCCTATCCGCACCGATATGACGGCCAACACGACCATCGTCGTAAAAGAACTCGAGAACGTGTTGACCATCCCCACCTGGGTGGTGCGCGTGGACGACAGCACAGGACAGACCTACGTCAGCCGCAAAGTGGGGGACGAGGTCGAGCGGGTGGACGTCGAATTGGGCATGCGTTACGAGGGAATCGCCCAGGTGCTCGACGGGCTATCCGAAGGAGACGTGCTCGTCCGAGCCGAGAACTCTTTGTTCCAACTCGGCCATCCATGAGGCAAGGGGGTACACGTGACATCACATGTTATCGAATTGGATGATATAACCAAAGTGTACCAGATGGGTGAGGTAGAGGTGCATGCCCTGCGCGGCGCCTCGCTGGAGGTGGAGAAAGGGGAGATGATGGCTATCATGGGCCCTTCCGGCTCCGGCAAGTCCACAGTGATGAACATCCTCGGCTGTCTCGACCAACCTACCTCTGGCACATATTTTTTGAATAGGAAAGACGTCAGCCACCTAAACGACGATCAACTGGCGGCGATCCGCAACCACGAGGTCGGGTTCGTGTTCCAGACCTTTAACCTGCTGGCGCGCACGAGCGCCCTGGAGAACGTGATGCTGCCGCTGGTCTATGCCGGAGTGGGAACGACACAGCGGCGCGACCTGGCGCGGCGGGCGTTGGAATCAGTGGGACTGGCGGACCGCATGACACACACACCGACGGAGCTCTCCGGCGGCCAGCAGCAACGGGTGGCGATTGCGCGGGCGTTGGTGAACGACCCGGCCATCATCCTGGCGGACGAGCCGACCGGGAACTTGGACAGCAAATCGGGGACGGAAGTGATGGCGATTTTGCAATGGCTGAACCAGTACAAGGGAATCACTGTGGTGCTGGTAACGCACGACCCGAAAATCGCGCAGCACACGGGGCGGATCGTGCACTTGTACGATGGGCTGGTGACCGAGATAGAGACAGTGGCGCAGCCGCTACAGGCCACGGTGGGAGGTGAGGCATGAAGGTTCTGGAAAGTGTGCGTCTGGCCTTCCGCGCTCTGACGGCCAACAAGTTACGGGCCGCTCTGACGATGCTGGGCATCATCATCGGCGTCGGCGCGGTCATCACACTGATGTCGGCGGGCGAGGGGGTTTCGGTCTACATCGCAGACCAGTTCCAGGGCATGGGCTCCAACCTGCTCTTTGTCATGCCCGGTTCAATAGATAACGCTGGGCCGCCGGGCATGCGGAGCGGCGGCACGGCCGAGTTGACCGACGGGGACGTGGAGGCGCTGCGCGACCCCATCCGCGCTCCCGCAGTGGCGGCCCTCTCCCCCGAGCGAATCCGTTCCACCTCGGTCGCTACAGGGAAACGAGAGACAGTCGCCCAAGTAACAGGCGTCACCCCCGCTTTCTCCAGCGTGCGCAACTGGTCTGTGGAGATGGGAACGTTCTTCGATCAGAATGACATGAACAGTCGGGCGCGGGTGGCCCTGTTGGGAAAAACCGTCGTCGCCGACCTTTTCCCCGACAACCCATATCCATTGGAACAGATGGTCAAAATAAACGGCGTTCCCTTCCGCGTCATCGGCGTGTTGGAGGAAAAGGGCGGTTCGCAGATGGGGGACGAGGACAACACTGTTCTGATCCCTCTCACGACGGCGCAGACGCGCCTCTTTCCCTCGCGCAGCCGTTCAGGCGAGTACAAAGTCTCGCTCATCATCATCCAGGCGGTGGATGAGGATCACATTGACGCGGCAGCGGAGCAAGTCGCCGCTATCCTGCGCGAGCGACACGGCATCGAGTTCAGCGACGACGATGATTTCTCTGTTATCAGCCAGGCGGACATCATCAACGTCTTTGGTCAAATCACCGGCGTGTTGACGGTCTTTTTGGGAGCCATCGCGGGCATCAGCCTGCTGGTGGGCGGCATCGGGATTATGAACATTATGCTCGTCTCGGTGACAGAGCGCACGCGCGAGATCGGGCTGCGCAAGGCGGTGGGCGCGCGGCGGCGGGACATCCTGTGGCAGTTCCTGATCGAGGCGATGCTGCTTTCGCTGGTTGGGGGCGTCGTGGGCATTGGGCTGGGGGCGACGGGGGCGACCATCGTCTCGGCGCTGATTGATGATTTCAACGCCGTCGTCACACCTCAGTCGGTGCTGCTGGCGACGACCTTTTCGGCAGCGGTGGGCCTCTTCTTCGGCATCTACCCGGCCCGGCGAGCCTCGCTCCTCAACCCGATTGACGCGCTGCGGTATGAATAATCCAGCCCCGTCTCACGGGAAGCGCTCGTGGGCCGACCTGGCCCTGTTGCTGGTCGCGGTAGTGTGGGGCAGCGCGTTCGTGGCCCAGCGGACGGCGATGAAGAGGGTTGGCCCCTTTACTTTCAACGTCACGCGCTTTGCGTTGGGCGGTCTAGTTTCACTCCTCATTTACGTCG
>QMOE01000378.1 GCA_003648125.1 Chloroflexota bacterium | reverse complement strand
GGTAGATTGGTGAATTGGTAGACTGGTGACCTGGTTCCCAATGTACCAATTTCCCAGTTTCCAAATACCCCAAAAGGAGTAGAGCATGCGCGAAATCACCGTCGCAACAGCACAGATGGAACCCGAACTGGGCCAGATGGAAGATAACCTGATCAAAATGAGCGAGTTCATCGCTCGCATTGCGACTGAACAGCCGGTGGACCTGATCATTTTCCCAGAACTGATCACAACGGGATACGAAGTCGGACCTCGTTTTCCCGAACTAGCCCAGCGTGTCCCAGGCCCCACGGTCAACCTCATCGCCCAACGAGCGAGCGAGTTGGGCGTGCACGTCGCCTTTGGGATGGTCACCAAGAAGGAAAAGGTCGAGAGCATTTTGTACAACACTGTCATCCTGATTGGCCCTGATGGCGACCTCATCGGCCAGTACCACAAGATGCACCTGCGAGGAGAGGAGCGTATCGCCTTCCGCGCTGGCTACCGGCTCAATGCCTTTGAGACCGCATTTGGCGCCGTGGGGCTGCTGATCGGGTGGGACCTGGCTTTCCCAGAGGTGGCGCGAAGTTTGGTACTGGAGGGAGCCGAGTTGCTGATAGTGTGCGCCAATTGGGAAGAACCACACACCGGGGAGTGGAACGCCTATCTGCAAGCGCGGGCCTACGAGAACGCGGTTTTCGTGGCCGCCGCCAATCGGGTGGGAGAGGAGCCCTCGTACACCTTTTTCGGTCAGAGCAGCATTGTCGGCCCCCGTGGCAAGGTCTATGCCAGCGCGGACGAGGCCACCGATGGATACGTCGTGGCGACTATTGACCTGGACGAGGTGCGGCAGGTGCGGGAGGAGACGCAGGTTCTACAGTGCCGCCAGCCATCGGCTTACCGCGCGGTTGTGAAGAGATATTGATCGAACCGCCACGGGCCGGAATCGCCGGCTGCCAAGTGATTTCGTGTCGCTCGTCTCAATGGACGGAGCCTTGCCCAACACGCCCAAAAAGTCGTAGGGGGAGAATTTTTCCGGCTTGCCGTCTGGCAAGAGAATGTGGTAACTGCTCCCTCTTGGTCCCTCGTACTCGTGCCACACCAGCACCACCTCATTCAACCCCATCCAGCCGGCGAGGCGGGGTTCATCCGTCAACTCTGCCTCCTCCATCTCCAACACCGTCATTGGCTCCCCATTGGGAAGGCTGACGGCCCGCAGGCGATAGACAAGGCCGGTGTATTCCAACCAGGCCAGCCAGCGGCCCTCCGGTGAGAAGGAAAAATTGCCCGCGACGAAGGCTTTTTCCCCACCGGAAAAAGTCTGCTCCGTCCCTTTGGCCAGAGAGCGAAGGACGATGGCCCCCTCATCGTATGACTGGGCCAGCCAGTCCCCGGCGGGGCTGACGGCAGCATCGAAAGCGTCGTCAGCGCCGATCTGCACCGCCTCACCAGTTCTCACATCGAGGGCCAGCATAGCGGGATTGTAGTCAAAGTACGCCCAGCCCACCATGTACCCACGTTGAGTCAGGTAGATCACCTCTCCATCCGCCCGCCAACTCACGAGGTGAGGTGTGCTGTAGCCCGGCCCAGATTCGACGTGATTCCATACCTCGCGTGGACTATTTCCCTCCGCGTCCGTGAGCACCAACGCAAAGTGAAATTCCGGTGTCAGGCCGCTCATCAGGGCGTTGTCATCAACGTCGTCACACAGCCAGGCCAGTTGGCTGCCGTCGGGGCTGACGAGCGGTGGCCCGCAAACGTCGAGCACGTCTGGAACGTCGAGGGAAACGACGCCGCTCCGGTCTGCGTAATATCCGCCATAATAGACCCGCTCGCCCGCGACCTGGAAGCCGAGGCCCCCGTATCCCTCTGCCGGCACGCTGACGTCGGTGCCATCCTCGTCTACAAAGTGGAGCAGAGGCACGTCGTCCGTGTACTCGACCAACACCATCGGGGGCCGGGCCTCTGGACTCGCCTGCGCCTCCACAGTGCGGGGCGCCCAGTGGGCGGCGGCGGAGCCAATGAGGAGCAACACCGGCTCGGCGTCACCGGCCGGGAACCAGTAGAGGTGCTCGTCGTACACCTCCGTCAGCCCGGCCAGGAAGCCGCTCCCATCCGGCGCCCATTCCAGCGTCTCCCACTGCGGGTCAGGGAACGAGAAGCGATGCCGGAGCGTGGGCGCGGCAACCGCGCCCCTACGGGCAGGTACTTGCCAGACATCGTTCCCCACGGCGGCGGCCACTCGCTCCCCATCCGGCGACCAGGCCAGCCTGACGGTTTGGGTCACCGTCTCCAATTGCAGCGCCTCGCGCCACTCTGGAAGCCCCACGGGATCATCTCCACCGGCAGGTACATCGGCCAGGTACAGCGTCGTTGGTTGCTGGGCGGAGCCGTGCCCCGAGTTCGTCGAAGGGCGTGGGTCGCTGGTCAGCACTGCCAGGCGAGAGCCGTCAGGGGACCAGGCGAACTGGAGCGCCGGCGCTTGTCGCCCAGAGAAGGTGTCCAGCAGGTCGGACGCGCCAACAGGCTCCGGCGCACCCGGGTAGACCAATCCTACCCAGGTGTCGGTGATGGTCTCCAATGAGCAGGCGATCCAGTCGCCCCGAGGCGACCACACCGGACCGAAAGGCCTTGGGGTGGCCCGCCCCGCTCCCTCCGGCGATCTGACCAACAGCCGCTCCTGGCCGGTCGTGGGCGCGTAGACGTACACACCCCCGCTGCGCTCGTAGGCCACACGGTCTCCCTCGGGCGACCAGGTGTCCGAGAAGCCGATGGGCAACGGTTCCTGTTGGCCGGTCTCGGGGTCGAGGAGCGCGTGGGGGTAGTTTGGGAGAACAGCGTAGGCCAGCCGCCCATCGGGCGCCCAGCGCAACGTCGAGGGAGCGCCGTCCAGGGGGAATTCCCACCTGTCGCCCGCCGGCAAGTCGTAGACCCCCAGGATGGTGTGAAAGGTTCCTTCGATGGACGTTTCGGCCCACCAGGCGATGCGCTGTCCGTCTGGAGACCATGAGAATTCTCTGGCTCCTTTCATCCCCAGGGGACGGGCGGTGCGGTTTTGCCACAGCCAGATGGTGTCTCCGGCGATGTAGGCGAAGGCGTCCGCCGGGCCGTTGGGCGCGTAGGGGCGGAAGGCCTCCCCGTCCCAGCGGAAGGCCCGTTCCCCGCTCTCCTCGCCTGTGCTCGGCGCGTCGTCTTTGACGTACCCCTCCTCGCCGGGCAGGTAGAAGGCTGTCTCCTCGTGCAGCAGGATCTCGTCCGGCGCGTCGCCGTCCAGGTCCACCCACTCCCACGTCGCCCGATAATTCTGCCGGTATTGCTGTGGCACGTCCCGATTATCTGCCATCCGGTTGTCCAGATCAATCGTCGTCTCCCAGATGCGGGCCAGCGTGTGGCCATCCCAACGATAGAGCGTGTCAGAGGAGGAGATCCAGCCCCATTGCATCTTAAAGTAGGGGCTGAGCACCTCCTGCCGGCTGTCCCCGTCAAAGTCGAGCAGGTCGGGGGGGACGTAATAGTCGGGAGGGGCACTAAAGCCCGTTCCAAGCACCTCGGAGACGCCGCGCAGTCGCCAGCCGTCGCCCGTCTGCCCGATCACCACCCAGCGCAGTTCGTCGTAGTCGCCGATGCCGCTCACCAGCGCCAGATGCTCGTCGGCGCCGGGGGCGGTGAAACTGCCACTGACGAGGTTGGCGGCATTGTGCTCGCTCGTTCCTGTCCCCAGGACGGCGTCCACGATAGCCTGCTCGTCGGGAAAAGGAGTGGAAGCG
>QMOE01000377.1 GCA_003648125.1 Chloroflexota bacterium | reverse complement strand
TTGAAAAGGTACGGTAGGGAGTTAAAGAGTATGGACAAGATTTCGCATTTTAGACAACTAGAGACGTGGCATAAAGCTCAAAAATCGGTGCTGGAAGAAACCAGGTTTTTTCCTAAAAACCTGGTTTCTCATCCGCCCAACGGCCTCGTCGCCAGCACGGAGCGTCGCCAATGACACTCCCTACCCACTTTACCCAAGCCAGCCTGCAAGATTACGCCGACTGCCCGCGCCGCTTTCAACTCCGCTACGTGGAGCGCGTGGCCTGGCCAGCCCTCGAAGCGGATTCCGCCCTGGAGAACGAGCGCCACATGCAGCAGGGAATAGCGTTCCATCGCCTGGCCCACCAACACGCATTGGGCATCCCAGAGGAGCAACTCGCGCGCACCGTGAGCGACGCCGACCTGCGCCGCTGGTGGCACAACTATCTGACGCGCGGGCTGAACGATCTGCCGGCCGCGCGTTACCCCGAGATCGCCCTGTCTGCGCCGCTGGGCGACTATCGCCTGGTCGCCAAGTATGACCTCATCGCCATCGGGCAGCGAGCCATCATCGTGGATTGGAAAACCTCCCGCAAACGGTCGCGGCGCAAGTGGCTGTTCGAGCGCTTACAGACCAAAGTCTACCCCTACCTGCTGGTGCGGGCGGGCGCTCACCTCAACGGCGGTCAACCGCTCGCGCCCGAACAGGTGGAGATGATCTACTGGTTTACCGACTTTCCTGACGACCCCGCCCGCTTCCCCTACGACGTGGCCCAATACGAGGCGGACGCGGCTTACCTGACATCACTCGTGGGGCGAATTGCCAATCCGCCTTACCCGCTCACCACCGACGAGCAGCACTGCCGCTACTGCCGTTACCGCTCGCTGTGCCGGCGCGGGGTCGAGGCCGGCCCGTTCGATGAGATGGAGGACGCCGCCACACCGGACGACGAGTTTGATTTCAACCTGGATTTGGAGCAAATTGCAGAGATCGAGTATTGAAACACATGTATCATCTCAATAATCCGGGGGAATGTAGGTCGGAATGGTATTCCGACCAGCCGGATTACCAATCCGGCCTACAAATGCCCTAACTTTTTGAAAAGATACAAACACATTACGGTAAAAGTGACACGTTTGTTACACAGAGATGCACAGAGGAGTCACGGAGAGCCTCGGAGTGCTTTTCTTTGTGCCTGCCTGTCGGCAGCCAGGTATCTCTGCGCCTTCTCTGCGTATCTCTGTGTAACAGGGCAACTTTTACCCCAATGCATTGAAATATGAAAGAGTGGATCGAACCACGAGACGTCCAAGTACCTGATGCGTTGCGCTCCGCCGTCGGCGGACACCCGCTGGTGGCGCAGACTCTGGCCCGGCGCGGGTTTACCACGGTTGAGGCGGCCCGCGCTTTCCTCGATCCTGACCGCTACCGGCCAGCGCCGCCGACCGACCTGCCCGGCATCGTCGCAGCGGCGGAGCGGCTGGAGCGCGCCATTCGCCAGGGCGAGAAAATCTGCGTCTGGGGCGACTTTGACGTGGACGGTCAGACCTCAACGACCATCTTGATTTCCACGCTGCGGGAACTGGGCGCGGCGGCCCAATACTATATCCCCAACCGGCGGGAAGGCGGGCATGGCGTTCACATTCCCATTCTCAAGCGGCTCATCGCCGAGGGGGTGAATCTGGTGCTGACCTGCGATACCGGCATCGCCGCCCACGAGGCGGTTGACTATGCCCAGGCGCGAGGTGTGGATGTCATCATCACCGATCATCACGATTTGCCGCCCACTCTGCCGCAGGCGTGCGCGGTGGTTGACCCCAAACTGCTGTCGGAGACTCACCCGCTGCGCGAACTGCCCGGCGTGGGCGTGGCCTACAAATTGGCGGAATTGCTCTACGAGCGGACCGGACGGGCGGGGGAGGCGGCGCAGTATTTGGACCTGACGGCGCTGGGCATCGTGGCCGACGTGGCGATCCAGACCGGCGACACACGCTACCTGCTCCAGCGCGGGCTGGCAGCGCTGCGCCACACTGGGCGGTTGGGCCTGCAGGCGTTGATAGAGATCGCCAATCTGAACCCCGACCAACTCACGGAAGAGCACATTGGCTTCCAACTGGCCCCGCGCCTCAACACCCTGGGCCGCCTGGCAGATGCCACCGTCGCCGTCGAGTTCTTCACCACCCCCGACCTGGCCCGCGCCCGCATCCTGGCCGCCGAGATGGACGGGTTGAACGCCCGCCGCAAACTGCTGTGCGCGCAAATCACGCAGGCGGCCGAGGCGCAGATCGAGCGCGACCCTTCGTTGTTAGAGTATCGCGCTCTGGTGCTCAGTCAGCCCGATTGGCCCGCTGGCGTCATCGGCATCGTGGCCGGCCGGCTGGCCGAAAAGTACAACCGCCCCACCATCCTCATCGCCACCCCGCCGGGCGAGATGGGCCGGGGGTCGGCCCGCTCCGTTGCAGGCTGCGACATTCACGCCGCCATCGCCGCCCAGGGGGAGATGCTGGGCCGCTTCGGCGGTCACCCGATGGCCGCCGGGTTGAGCATCGAGCCTGAGCGCATCTCTGCGTTCCGCCGCGCGTTGTCGAGAGACCCCCAGGGTTTTTTGAAACCCTTGGGGGTTAAAACCCTCCCAATAGATAGCTACCTGCCGCTCTCCGATCTATCGCTCGACCTGGTGGAGCAGTTGGACCGGTTGGCTCCCTTCGGCGCGGGCAATCCTGCGTTGACGTTGGCGAGCCGGGGGCTGATACTCAAAAATCATACCCCCATAGGCCGCGCCCAGGAGCACCTGCGCTTGATCGTGGAGGACGAGGCGGGCGTGACGCAAAAAGTGCTCTGGTGGCGCGGAGTTGGCGAGCCGCTGCCCACAGGCCGCTTCGACCTGGCCTACGTCGTGCGGGCCAGCGACTATCGCGGCCAGCGACAAGTGCAAGTGGTGTGGGTGGATGCGCGGGAGCAAGAGGCAAGGGGCAAGGGGCAGGAAGCGAGAGGCAAGTTGCAGGAGGCAGGGGGCAAGGCGCAGGCAGTGGATTGCAGACGGGAATCCCGCCCTCGCGCGTCGCTGGAACGCTTGCGCGAGCAGGAGGACGTGCAGGTATGGGCCGAGGCGGATGCCAGGGCAGAGGTCGCCGGGCGGGATCGGCGCGAGTTGGGGCCATCAAAAACCCTGGTCATTTGGAATGCGCCCCCCGGCCCGGCCGAGTTGCAGGCCGCGCTGGAAAAGGTCTCGCCGGAGACAGTTTATCTTTTCGGGATAGACCCTGATCTGGACCAACCCAGGACGTTCTTGAGACGACTTGCCGGGTTGGTCAAACAGGCGACAAGTTCAAACGAGGGGCAGGTCAGCGTCTCGACGCTGGCGGCGGCCACAGCGCAGCGTGAGTCAACCGCGCGGGCGGGGCTGGCCTGGTTAGAAGCTCGCGGGCATTTGGCAATTCTCGACGCCGAGGGAGACGATCTGCGCCTGGCTGCCGGTGACAAAACGGAGCGCGCCGATCTGCCCCAGGTAACGGCTCGACTGAAGGCATTGTTGAATGAAACAGCTGCCTATCGGGCGCACTTTGCCCGGGCCGCTGTGGAGGCGTTGATATAATTCCAATGAACTGTGACCATCTATTCGAGTTGCTGACCACAAATCGTGCCCCCAGGGCGTTCAATCAATACCGCTGGCCGCTCTTGAGCGAACAGCCAGATTGCGTGCTGTGGAACGCCCTCCCCTGGCACCCGTTCGGCGAGCGTGGACCCCTCTCCAACCGCACCCCTGGACGG
>QMOE01000376.1 GCA_003648125.1 Chloroflexota bacterium | reverse complement strand
TCAATAATCCGGGGCGCGAATCTGTAGGGCGGGTTTCTTACCCGCCAATCGGTGGCAGCAGGTCGAGAATCTGCTCTCTGAATCAGCAATTCCCGTTTTGTAGCCGCGATTTCCAAATCGCGTCTGTTTTCCCACGTAAAGTACCCTGCGCGATTGGGAAATCGCGGCTACGACCTGACTTTTCACCCATAACGGGAATTGCTGTATTCATAAGGAGAAAAACCCACCATGAAGAAACGCACGTTTTGGACACTGCTAGTTTTTGTATTGGCTTTGATAGTTGGCTGTAGCCCAGCGCAGCCCCCATCACCGACAGACGTCCCCCAAGAACCAACCCTGGCGGGTAAGCTGGTCATCTTTCACGCCGGCAGCCTGACCGTGCCGCTGGAAGAACTGACGGCAGCATTTCAGGCTCAATACCCCGATGTGACCTTCGAGACCGAGGCGTCGGGTAGCCGCTCGGCCGCCCGCAAGATTAGCGAACTTGGCCGCGAGGCCGACATTATGATGTCGGCCGACTATACCGTGATTGACAATCTGCTGATCCCCGACTTTGCCGACTGGAACGTCCAGTTCGCCCGCAACAGAATGGTCATCGCCTATACCGACCAGGCACAGTACGCCAACGAGATCAATGGGGATAACTGGTACGAGATCCTCACCCGCGAGGGGGTGATCTACGGCCACTCGGACCCCGACGCCGATCCCTGCGGCTACCGCACGCTCCTGGTCTGGCAATTGGCCGAGGCGCACTATGGCGTATCTGGGTTGAATGGCACATTAAAGGAGCACTGCCCGCCGGAGAACGTGCGCCCCAAGTCAGTGGAACTGATCGCACTCTTGGAATCGGGTGATATGGACTATGCCTTCGAGTATCGCTCGGTGGCGGTGCAACACGGATTAAAGTTCGTCGAACTGCCGGACGAGATCAACCTGAGCATGGTCGAGCAGGCCGACTTTTACAGCCAGGCGGTGGTACAAGTCAGTGGTACAGAGCCGGGAAGCACCGTCACCAAGACCGGCAAGCCCATCGTCTACGGCGTCACCATTCCCAAGAACGCGCCCAGCCCGGAACTGGCAATCGAGTTCGTCAAGTTCCTGCTCGGCCCGCAGGGGCAGGCGATCATGGAAGCGCAGGGCCAGCCCCCCATCGTCCCGCCCGTCGCCGACAATAAAGACGCCTTACCCACCGCGTTGCAAGCGTTGGTCAAATAGACGATAGGCATGTACGGGGTTTTCACTTGCTTTTTGCGCCAATTAGAGGAGAATAGGGACTGGCGCGACAGAGGTGAAAAAAATGTCCCCAGTTCAAAAAGTGCTGATCGTAGAAGATGAACCAACATTGCTAGAGACGCTGGAATATAACCTGACCCGCCAGGGCTACCAGGTCTGTACCGCCGCCGACGGCCCCACGGCATTGGGGGTGGCGCGACGGGAGCGCCCGGACGCCATCCTGCTAGACATCATGCTCCCCGGCCTGGATGGCTTCGAGGTCTGCCGCATCCTGCGCCAGGAGATGAGCGTGCCCATTCTTATGCTCACCGCCCGTACAGACGAGGTGGATAAGGTGGTGGGGCTTGAGGTGGGCGCCGATGACTACCTGACCAAGCCCTTTAGCATGCGCGAACTCTTGGCCCGGGTCAAGGCCCTCCTGCGGCGGGTGCGCCTCGACCGGGAGGAACTGGCGGCAGCCGGCGAGATGGCCCAAACTGACCAACTGACCTCTGGAGACCTGGTCATAGACCTGGCCCGCCACCAGGTACTATGCCGGGGAGAGCCGCTGCGCCTCAAGCCCAAAGAGTACGACTTGCTTGTCTTTCTGGCACGAAACAAGGGACTGGTTCTCTCCCGCGACCTGATATTGGAGCGGGTTTGGGGCTGGGACTTTGGCGGCGGCAGCCGCACCGTGGACGTACACGTGCGTTGGCTGCGCGAAAAGATCGAGCCTGACCCCGCTCACCCCACCCGCATCGTCACCGTGCGCACCGTCGGCTACCGTTTCGAGGGATAGCCGATGTTCCATACCATCCGCTGGCGCATCGCCGTTCCCTACGTCGCTCTCATCCTGCTGGCGATGGCGGCGCTGACCGTCTACTTTTCCGGCTTTGTGCGCCAGACCTACCTGGCCGACCTGCGTGCTCAGTTGACAGGCGAGGCCCGGTTGGCGGGCGAAGCCATCGCGCCTATACTGGCCGATGGGGGCATGGTCGAAACCATTGACCCCCTGGCCAAGCGCTGGGGCGAGTTGCTGGCAGCCCGCGTGACGATCATCCGCGCCGACGGCGTGGTGCTGGGTGATTCCCACGAGCAGCCGGCGGCGATGGAGAACCACCTGGGCCGGCCAGAAGTGCAACAAGCGCTGGCCGATGGTGTGGGAATCAGCACCCGCCACAGCCGGACGATGGGCTACGAGATGATGTATGCCGCCGTTCCCGTGGAGGCTGGCGGGCGAGTGCTGGGGATCGCCCGCGTGGCGCTCCCCCTGACGCGGATTGAGACCGGTGTGGCCCGTCTCCGCCGCACTGTCGTGGTTGCCTCTCTGCTCACGGTCGTGCTGGCCGGTTTGCTGGCCCTGTTCATCGCCGGGCAATTGGCCCGCCCACTGCGCGACCTGGCTCACCTGGCCGGACGTATGGCGCGCGGCGACCTGGATGGACGTATCCACCCTTCCTCCCAGGATGAAGTGGGCCGGCTGGCCGACGCCTTTAACCGCATGGCAACCGAGATTCAGATGCAGATCGAGGCCCTGGCGGACCAACGAAACGCGCTGAGCGCCGTGTTGACCCACATGGCGGACGGCGTCATCATCACCGACGATGAAGGGCGGGTGCGATTGGTGAATCCCGCCGCCGCCCAAATGCTCAGTTTTCCCTCGGATTCAGCCATCGGCAAGAGTTTCGTCGCCGTGGCCCGCGATCACCAGGCGGTCCAGGTCTGGCAGAGATGCCGGGAGAGCGGCGAGGAACAGAGCGAGACGGTGGAGATGGCGGGGCGCGGCCCTTTCCTGCGCGTGATCGCCACCTCCCTGCAAGATGCACCTCAGAGCGGCTACCTGGTGCTGCTCCAGAACCTGAGCCAGATACGGCGGCTGGAGACGGTGCGCCGCGACTTTATCAGCAACATCTCCCACGAACTACGCACCCCCCTGGCCTCGTTGAAGGCGCTGGTAGACACCCTACACGATGGAGCGTTGGATGACCCTCCGGCGGCCCGCCGTTTCCTGGAATACATGGAAACCGAGGTGGACGCACTGACGCAAATGGTGCAAGAGTTGTTGGAACTTTCCCGCATCGAGTCGGGGCTGGTACCGCTGCGCCTGAAATCCACTCCCGTGGCCGACATAGTGCTCCCGCCGGTGGAACGACTGCGGGCCCAGGCCGAACGGGCCGGCCTGCGCCTCATCGTTGACTTGCCATCCAATCTGCCCCCAGCTTTAGCCGACGTGGAACGGGCACGGCAGGTGATCACCAATTTGGTGCACAACAGTATCAAATTCACGCCGCCCGGCGGCGAGGTGTCGCTCTCGGTCGGGCCAGCCGGAGACGAGGTGGTCATCTCGGTGCGTGATACCGGCGTGGGCATCCCGGCCGACGATCTACCCCGCATCTTTGAGCGTTTCTACAAGGCCGACCGTGCCCGCAGCGGCGGCGGCACCGGACTGGGCCTGGCTATCGCCAAGCACATTGTCCTGGCCCACGGCGGGCGCGTCTGGGCCACAAGCGTAGAAGGGAAAGGCTCGACCTTTTACGTAGCC
>QMOE01000375.1 GCA_003648125.1 Chloroflexota bacterium | reverse complement strand
CCGCTGGTCCTTGGGCGTCTCAACCAACCCAAGATCGTGCGTGTGCTCCACGCTGCCGTCATCCCGGTGACTATCGCCGGCGTCGTGCTCTCCACATTGCACCAATCCACGCTGGGAACGATGTACCTGGCTATGCCGGAGAGGACTCATATTTTGTGGTGGACCTGGCTGTTGCCGATCCTGTACTATCTCTCTGCCATCGGCATGGGGCTTTCGGCGACGATCCTGGTGATGTTGATCGGCAGCAAGGCGGTTGGCCGCGAGCCGGAGGTGGACATCTTGGCGGGCCTGGGTAAAATTTCCGTCTGGATTTGGGTGGTCTACCTGGTGTTGCGGATAGGCGATTTGCTTTTCACCGGTGATCTGGGGGCGATGTTCACCTTTGACTCGAAGAGCACGTTGTTCTGGATCGAGATACTCTTGATGGCAATCGCGCCCATTGTTCTATACTCTACGTCCCAAGTACAGAAAAGCAAGTCTGGCTTGTTCTGGACAGCTTTGATCGTCACGCTGGGGCTAGGCTTTAACCGGTTCAACGCCATGTTCAGTGGAAGGGCGCCCACTAATTTAGGTGCGACCTACTTTCCCAGCTTTATCGAGTTCGCCGTCCAGTTCGGCGTACTGGCAGCAGCGGCTCTGGCCTGGTATCTGGCGGCTCGTCTTTTGCCGATCTTTGAAGGGGAGCACTAGAATTATAGATCGGTTCTACAAACTTTCAGCAATTCCCGTTATGGGTGAAAAGTCAGGTCGTAGCCGCGATTTCGCAATCGCGCAGGGTGCTTTACGTGGGAAAACAGCCGCGATTTCCAAATCGCGGCTACAAAACGGGAATTGCTGACAAACTTTTTCACCGCAGCGGCGGGGATTTTGCCCCCCGCCGCTGTTGTGTTATACTACACCAATGGACGATAATCTGCAACAGATAGCATCCGTCGTGGTAGCGCGTTGACCCGAGATGCCCAAGGAAGGAAGCTGAGATGTTGAACCTATCAGAGATACAGGTTTTTGCCGTCGCCGCTGAGACGGAGAACTTTTCCGAGGCAGCGCGCCGGCTACATCTCAGCCAACCGGCGGTCAGCCAGCAGATACGCTCACTGGAGCACTTTTTGGGCGTCGAACTGTTCCGGCGATCCGGACGGGGAGTTGTACTGGCCGACGCGGGGCAGATTCTGTTGCCCATGGCGCGTGAACTGATTGATTTGTCCCGGCGCACCGAAGAAACGATGCGCTCGCTGGAAGATAGGGTCGTGGGCCACCTGGTTATCGGCTGCACCACCACGGCCGGCAAGTATGTACTTCCTCTCGTGGCAGCCGCTTTTAGCCAACGTCACCCGAACGTTCAAGTGACCATTGAGATGTGCAGCCGCGCTTCAGTAGTGCATCCGCTATTGGCCCAGGAAGTTCATTTGGGCATCTCTAGTGCAAAAATCGTGCATCAGGACATGGAGTGCCAGCCGTTCTTTACCGACCACGTGGTTCTGATTGCCCCTGCTGGTCACCCGTTCGCCCACCGCGCATCCGTCCAGCCCGTCGAGTTACTAGATCAGCCGTTCATCTTGCAAGAGGAAGGTTCTAGCACTTGCCGGATGATGCAGGCAGGGCTGGTGGAGCATGGCATTGACTTGGGCCAATTGCAGGTAGTGATGGTGGTGGGCAGCGCGGAAGCGATCGAGACGGCTGTGGAACACGGGCTGGGCGTCGCTTTCGTCTCTCGCTTGGCGGCCAGACATGGAATTGAGTTAGGACGCCTCGTGGAGGTCCCGGTCGAAGGGTTGCGCCTGGAGCGTTCGCTGTACGCGGTGCGCAACTCCCGCTGCGCCAAGACGCCGGCTCAGGACAAGTTTTGGCATTTTGTCGAGGAGCAGCATGAGGAGATTGCGCAAACGTTGGGAGTATGAATTTCTGTGGTTGTGCTCTACCTGTACCCTTCCTGCTGCGCCGCCGCGTCCATCGCCACTGTGACAACTCGCTCTACGGGCAGTAGCACCGCTCGACTGGCCTCGCGCAGATCAATTGTCTTGAGGTAACGCCGGCACTCTTGGCAGACGTAGAGGCGGTAGACTTTATCGTCGCTGGGGTAATAGGCCAGTTTAGTGTGATCGGTGGTCTCGCAAAAGGGACAGCCTACCCGCCGGTAGAGCCATTGACTGTCGCAGCGCGAGCACATCAGGTATCGCGCTCCGGCCTCCTCGTCCAGCGTGGCGAAATTGGGCGCGCCGCCGCAGACTGGGCAGTAGCCCCGTCTCCAACTCTCCTGCTTCACGTAGGGCAATACTTGCTCGGCCGCCCATTCCAGATAGGGCTTTAGCGCCAGATCGACGGCCTTGTGAGCCAATGTTGCCTCCGCAGGCTCCCCGCTCGCTTGCCCCGCCTCGAACTGCTGTTGGGCCAGTGAGATCCATGCGGCACCGTCTGTTGGCAGTGTCCGTTCCCCCACCTCGACGTCGTACTCGGTGAGCGTCTGCGCTATTTCTAGGGCCAGTTTGGCGAACCGCTCCGCCTCTATGGGAAGCTGGGCAAAAGAAATCAGGGGCAAGCCCTCGCTTAAACGTGCTTGCAATGCTTCCTCGTCCGCCATCTCTAGTGTGGTTGTAATCTCCTCTTTGGCCTGCTCCTCTAGCTCTAGCAGCCTGCGGTGAAGATTGTAATAGGGAGCCAAATCAGGCTCCCGTTGCGCTGCCTCGGCCAGTGCATCTGATACTGTTTGCATTGATTTAATCTCCCTGGTGAAATATCATCTCCGTGCTAATAGCTTCTCGATTGCCTGTTCGATCGTGGCTTGGGAAAGAGCGCCGCGCATTCCGTTTACCTGATTGCCCTCACGGTCCAAAAACAAGATGGTAGGGGTGCCTATCACGCCATACTCTCTAGCCAGTTCTTTCCCTTTCGACCGATCTACGCTGACGTAAACCACATTGATTTGCCCTCTGTACTTGTGCTTGAGCTCATCCACGATGGGCGTTACTTTTTTGCAAAGCGTTCAGAGGTCCGCCCGAAAGTAGAGCAACGTCGGGCGGTCATCGCCGGCCCAGGATGTGTAGGCCAGCGCTGCTGTTACCAACATCGCCAGTGCCAGCTCGGCTGCGATCCAGGCTCGCTTCTTTCGCATCATCACGCGCTCACTCTTCCAATGTCCGTTCGACTTGGGCTGCCATCACGTCCAAGGGCTGGGAACCAGACATGCGCCTGGTCTCTTGGTTGGCACTGTCGAAAAAGATGTAATTGGGCTGACCGACGATGCCGTGCTCGCGGGCCAGTTTTTCCCCATTCGGTTTGGTGACGTCAATACGCACAAAGTTGAACTCGTCTTTATAGCTTTCTTCTAGCCTATTCACGATAGGCTTCATTCCCTGGCAAACCGGTCAGGTGGGAGAGTAAAAATAGAGCATACCGGGCCCGTTCACCATCACGGGTCGAGATTGAAGGTGAATGAGAAAAGCTACACCGGCAACGACCAGGACCAGGACTGCTACTCCAACTCCAACGATAAGCCTGGTTTGTTTAGACATATCTGACCCTCCCCCGCCTCACGTGTGACTATTCGAGTGTCTCCAGCACTCGGAAGAGCGCCTCGTTATCGGGCTGTGAGTTGAAATCGTGGATGTCTACGTAGCGAATGATGCCTTGCTTGTCCACGATAAAGATGGCCCGTTCGGTCATGCCGTGTTCGCGCAGGACGCCGTAGGATTGGGCCACCTGACCGTGCGGCCAATAGTCGCTCAACACAGGGATGCTCTCCACGCCCAGCGATTCCACCCAT
>QMOE01000374.1 GCA_003648125.1 Chloroflexota bacterium | reverse complement strand
CTTTCGGGAAGCGAAATCGCCCTATGCACCGCCTCCGAGCACCAACAGTACCCCCGCGTCCGGTACATTGCCGCCTACGGTCGCTACTTTGTTCTCTGGCAGGATAACCGCAACGCCTCCACCAGTTGGGACATTTACGGCCAGAACGTGAACGGTGACGGCAGCCTGTACGGGAGCAACGTAGCCCGCTTCACCTTCTCCGGGTGGCAGCAACGGCCCAGCGGTGACTTTAGTCCAGAGGCCAACCGGGGGCTGACGGTGTGGCAGGACGGACGCAACGGCGCGACCTGCAAGATATACGGTCGGATCAAAGAGCCGCGCTTTGCCATCTACCTGCCGCTGGTGCTACGTAACTCTTGAGTACATCGTGGCCGGGCGGCGGTTTGCGCCGCCGTCCGCTCACGTTTCACGCATCAGGAGGCAAACTGATGAAAAAACACCCATCCCGCCGCATCACGCGCCGCCAGTTCCTCGTCGGCGCGGGGGCCGCGCTGGCGGGGGCGACGCTGGCCTGCGGGCGTGAGCAGCCCGCCGCCACCATCGTCTCCCCGACCGACTCCCCCACTCTGCCCCCCATCGTCCCAACCGCTCCGACCGGGCAGGCCGCCGACACGGTGCTGCTCAATGGCAAGATCATCACCGTGGATGCTGGCGACAGCATCGCCCAGGCAGTCGCTCTCAAGGATGGCTTGATCCAGGCAGTGGGGAGCAGCGAGCAGGTCTCTGCCATAGTCGGCGAGAGCACGCAAGTAATAGACCTGGAAGGGAGAGCGGTCACACCCGGCCTGATTGACGCCCACAATCACTTTCAGGTCATGGGGTTGATGCACAGCTACTACACGCCTTTCCTGCCGCCGGAGGTGGTGACTGTCCAGGATCTGCAAGCCAAGCTGGCCGAGGCGGTGGGCCAGACGGCGGAAGGGGAATGGGTCATCGGCTACTTTATGTTCATCCAGGGAATTGGGCTGCCCACCCGACACGATTTGGACTCGGTCTCGCCCAACCATCCGGTGTTCATTCTGCAACAAGGCGGCCACTATGGCTCGTCCAACAGTCTGGCGTTGCAGATGACCGGCATTGACGCCAACACGCCCGACCCGCCCGGCGGCATGATCGGGCGAGAAGCAGACGGCGAGCCGGACGGTATCTTTTACAATCACCGGGCGATGGATCTGGTGCGGCGGCACATCCCCCGCTACACCCAGGAGACGGTGCATGAGAACATTATCTCCATGCAGACCCTCTTTGCCGCCTGCGGAGTGACCAGTTTCCAGGACAACAACGTGCGCGGCACTGATACCGTCGCCACCTATCTGGATGTCGGGCGGCAAGGGGGGATGTACCTGCGGGGCGCGGTCTACTACACGCTAGAATGGCCCGGCGACCTGGATCGCGCGCTCTACGAGATTGAACACTACAAGGACGACTTTATGCGCTTTGCCGGATTCAAGTTCCTGCTCGACGGTCAGATGACGATGGCCTACTGCCACGAGCCGCACAACGGCGAGCGTTGGGACATGCCCACCTGGAACCCACAAACCTACAAAGACGCCGTCCGCGCCTTGCACGACACGGGGCTGCAAATCTGCGTCCACTGCGTGGGGGATGCGGCCGTGGATCTGACGTTGGACGCCTTCGAGGAGGCAATGAACGCTAACCCGCGCCCCGACCCGCGCCACCGCATCGAGCACTGCATCATCAGCACGCCGCAGGCGACGCAGCGGATGAAGGATTTGGGCGTGGTAGTCTCCACCCAGCCGCAGTTCATCCGCATCGGCGGGGACGGCTATGTGGACCTATTCGGCGCGGAGCGGGGCAAGCGAATCATTGTCACCCGCGAATGGCTAGATGAGGGCGTCCACCTGGCGCTAGGCTCCGACGCACCCAGCACGCCCTGGTACACGCCGCTGGCGACGTTGATCGGGGCCGTGACCCGCGCCACTTTTTCCAACGAGCGCTACGAGCCGGAGCAGGCCCTCACTATCCAGGAGGCACTGCGGGCGCACACGATGGGTTCCGCCTACGCCGGTCATGAGGAAGACGTCAAGGGGTCAATCGAGGTGGGGAAAATGGCCGACATGGTTGTCTGGAGCACGGATCCTTACAAAGCATCTATGCAAGAGCTGTGGAATAGCGCCATTGATATGACGATGGTTGGAGGCGAAATCGTTCATCAGGGAGGAGGCGCGTCCCTGTCGCCGCGCCGGGCGCGGGATTTGTGGGGATAGAAGGTGCCGGGCACTTGGTAAGTGCCCGGCACCTCGTCCTTAACCAAATCGTGCAGCCAGAATTTCTTCCAGCGTCGGCCGGCCGATGACCTGTAGCTCGTACTGCACCCGATCCATCGGATGGCGCACCTTGAGAATCCTGCGCAGGTCAATAGGCGTGGCCGCCAGAACCAAGTCGCACTCGGTGGCGTTGATCGTCTCCTCCAAGTCGCGCACCTGTTCTTCCCCGTACCCCATCGCTGGCAGGAGCGTGCCGGTGTGGGGATACTTTTCAAAGGTGGCGGTAATTGAGCGAACAGTAAAGGGGCGCGGGTCAACCAACTCTGCCGCGCCGAACTTGCGAGCCGCGACCACGCCAGCCCCGTAGGTCATCCCGCCGTGAGTCAGCGTAGGGCCATCCTCGATCACCAGCACCCGCTGGCCCCGAATCGCCTCCGGGTTCTCGACAAAGATGGGAGAGGCCCCGTCCACCACCACGGCCTGAGGGTTGACCTTTTGGATGCTCTCGCGCACCTCGGCGATGCCCTCCGGCCCGGCGGTATCAATCTTGTTGATCAGTACCACGTCCGCCGCCCGCAGGTTGGCCTCGCCGGGGTGATAGCGCAGTTCGTGTCCGGCCCGGTGGGGGTCGGCGACGGTGATGAACAAGTCAGGCTTGTAGAAAGGCAGGTCGTTGTTCCCCCCGTCCCACACCACCACGTCCGCCTCTTTCTCTGCCTGGCGCAGGATGGCCTCGTAATCCACACCAGCGTAGACCACCACGCCCCGGTCAATGTGCGGCTCGTATTCCTCGCGCTCCTCGATGGTGCACTTGTGGCGGGTCAGGTCATCATAGTCGGCAAAGCGTTGCACTGCCTGGGCCGCCAGGTCGCCGTAGGGCATGGGGTGACGAATGGCGACCACTTTTTTGCCCATGCGCTGGAGCAGGTCGCACACGTACCGTGTGGTCTGGCTCTTGCCACAGCCGGTGCGGACGGCGCAAACCGCCACTACCGGCTTCTTGCTCTCCAACATCGTCGTACCGGCCCCCATCAGCCGAAAGTCAGCCCCGGCCACCAAAACCTGGGAGGCTTTGTGCATCACGTACTCGTGGGGGACGTCAGAGTAAGCAAAGATCACCTGATCCACTTTATGACGGCGAATCAGATCATCCAACTCGGCCTCCGGGTGAATGAGAATTCCATCAGGATACAAGCTGCCGGCCAATTCCGGCGGGTATCGCCGCCCCTCAATGTTGGGAATCTGGGTGGCAGTGAAGGCGACCACCTCGTAATCGGGGTTGTCGCGGAAGTAGACGTTAAAGTTATGAAAGTCACGCCCGGCGGCACCCATAATGATGATACGTTTCTTGTTAGTCACATTTTCTCCTTGTGAATATGTTAAAAGCGAACCCTCGTGAAAAGGGGAACGCGACCATCTTGGTCGCCAGATGCCAGCAAGGTATCTTCTCAAAAAGTTCGACCTGTGCAATTAAAATTTGCGTCGCGTACCGCACGGCGCTAAACCGCCGTGCTCATAGCCAAACCCCGCTTCGCGGGCTTTCCACAG
>QMOE01000373.1 GCA_003648125.1 Chloroflexota bacterium | reverse complement strand
TTTTCCACCAGGGTGGACCTGCAGCGGGGACATTCAAGTGTGGTCGCGTTTCCATCCCGTCTACCGGGATTGTCGTTTTTCCACAAAAGAAACACCCGGAAAAGGGCGAAAAAATATAAGTTTCCATCCCGTCTACCGGGATTGTCGTTTTTCCACCCCAATATCTGGCTTCCGTACCAGGTTCAGCCTCCTCCCTACCCCCATATCTTGCAATCGTGCAACCGATGCCCCCCACCGGTGGGGGTACCAACCATACTGCGACAAACTCCTATGGCCCCCAAAACGCCGAGATCGTCGCGTTTTTGGCCCTCCAAAGGCCCCTAAACGGCCTCCTACCCCCCATATCTGGGGGTATCCGCCTCCTCCAGTGCGACGATCTCCAAACCACCCCCCACCCCCCCAGATCGTCGCGTTCTCATACCACCAGCGTTTCATCCTTTCCCCCCAGCACCTCCTGCCCAGACGTCACCTCGGTCTGCGCCAGGCAGCGGGCGCACAGATAGTAAAACCGCACCCGATCGGAGCGTGGTCGGATAACCCGCATCACTGCCTTTTTCATCTGCGCCAGCCCCGCTTCATCCAGGGCACACTCGAATACACTATACTGCACCGGCGTCCCAAAGTCAAGTAGCACATTGTGCAATCGGGTCCGCCGCCGGTCGTTGCTGATGTCGTATACCACCAGGACGAACTGCCGCTCTGCCATCCCCCCCTACCCTCACCGCGCCCGAAAGGGACGGTACGATTCCTGGCCGAGCACCGCCCGCGCCACCCGCCGTGCCTGTACCTCTAAATGTTTGCGGTAACTCAACGGCCGGCCCACCTCCGGCGTCGTTACCCGGCTTTCCAGCCGGTCGCCGAACTCGCGCAAAAAGAGCCGCAGGCCCATCTTGCACTCCCCGGCCGGCCGGTCACCCGGTTATGTCCGGCTCACTGCTGACCCAGGCCCCCTCACTGTCGCCCTGGGCCGGTTCGTCGGGCCAGAGGTGGGCCTCCAGCCGCGCCAGCCGTTCGTCCAGGCGGCGCAGCCGTTCGGCCAGCGAAGGCTCCTCCCCTTTGGCGATCCAGCCGATCTTCCAGTCCAAATAGTCCACCTGCCGCTCCAGATGCCCCTGGCGCCAGGTCCAGTAGTCCATCTGCTCCTGCCAGTGGTGGGCCAGGTTGATGCCCCAATCGCGAAAGCGGCTCACCCTGTCCAGGAAGTTCCAGCGGCTCTCCACCGAGACGACCAGTCGCGTGGTGACGACGCGGACCTCCGCTGAGGGAGAGAGGTCCCGCAGGCGGGCGGTGGCGTGTTCGTACCGTTTGTCGTACTTGCGCACCTCGGAGAGTGGCCCCGGCCAATACACAGTGATCTGGCCGCCGGGTAGGCGCAGCCCCAGGGGCCGGTCCCACCCCCAGCGCAGCCGCAGGAGCACCTCGCCCTCATCAAAGGCCTCAACCGTCGTATCGGCGGGCAGAAAGAGGTGGCGCGGATTGGCCTTCCCCCGCGCCTGGGCGTATCGACTGTCGCGCAGCAAGGACGGCAACGCCTCCCAGGCCATATCCCGCAGCGGTATCTGGAGGCGCAACCAGCCGTGGGCAGCGACCCCCGGCCGCTGTAGTTTGCCATAGCGAGCCAGGTAGACCAGCAGGAGGTAGCGCATCAGGTCCATATGCTCCGGCAGGATGCGCCGGGTGAACGGGCCAGACCGCTCCTCCGTGGGCAGCCCCTCCTTGAAGACAGCTTGCCAGGCCTCGCAGGCCAGTATCGTGACCGGATACGAACGGCGCTCGCCGAGGGCGACCCGTCGGTTTCGTCCCTCGATCACGTAGGGCAAGATGACCTCCAGGCGCGTCTCGTGCTGGCCGATGCGGCGGTCATCCCACAGGACGAGGAGATAGACAAGGATCGCCGCCAGGGCGATGAGCGCGGCCCCTTCTATCCACCACGCAGGCGAGAGGGGAGCAGGGGCCGGCAGAATGCCGACCAGCGCATCGAGCAAGATGGAGAGCAGGACGGCGCCCACGAGCAGTTCCACCAGGCCGGCGCGGGCCTGACGGCCGGTTTCCCCGGTTTCGGGGTGGACCTGCTTACCCATCGGCGACCTCCCAGATACCGTATGGGCCGACGACCGGTTGCCAGCCTTGCGCTTCCACGATGCTGCCGGGCACATAGAACAGCCGCACTTGCGACCGCTGGCCGGGTCCCCACGCCCCGCCGGGGTCGTTCTGCCACCAGCGCCAGGGGATCGATTCGGCCCGCCCGCGCACCCAATCGCCGGGGAAGGCGTCCAGGGGGACGTGGGCGGCGAGGGTGCGCCCCTGCGGATCCCATTCCAGGGGACACGGCCCCGTCTCCTCCCCTTCCACCGGATGGGGGCCGTCCGCTGCGCCCTCCAGCGTCATCCGCCCCAGGCCATATCCCCGATCGGCGCCCAGGCTCAACTCGGACAGGGCGAACAGGACATCGCCGGTCGTCAACCCGTCCAACGAAGCGGGCAAGTCCCGCCACGGCTGTTGGGCATAGAGGGCAAACTGCCAGCGCACCGCCTCCCCGGTGACCGGATCATGGCTGGTCAGCACCTCGGTCTCGTGCAGCGCGCCAGTGTGGGCGCTGAGGGTCGCCGGGGCGACGGCCGTCTGCCCCAGCGAAGCCAGGAAACGGGCCTCAAAGTCGGCGGCGGGCAGGGGGCCATAGTGCAGCCGCCCAGCCGCATAGCGGGGCGCGGCCCGCTGCTCGTCCACCAACAAAAAGGCGTAGGAGGTGCGCAGGTTCTCGGCTACGAACGTCCCGACCGCCTCATAATCCGGCCCGGCGGCGCGGGGCAGGAGGGCGCGGGTCAGCCGGGCGGTGATCGCCCCCCACAGCGTCCAGCCGGGGGCGTAGAGCCGCGTGCGCTGGATAAAGCCGTAGGGATGGTCGCCCAAGAGCACCGGCGAGCGGGCGCGGTAAGTCAGGGTGTACGTTTGCCAGCCCATCGCTACCCCTCCACTCGCAGGCCGTAGAGGGCATAGACCAGCGCCCGCTCCGCCACCTCCCGCGCCAGGAGCAGGTCGTGCAGGTCCTCGGTGAGGGCGATCACCCCCTCGCGGTCATCCTGCCCCTCCGGCCAGAGCGGCCCCACCGCCTCATCCTGCCACAGCCCCTTGACCTGGGGCCAGATGACTTGGCCACCCTCGCCCCAGCGGTATTTCAGGTACAGGTAAAAGGCGAACAACCCCTCCTCGCGCATCACCCCCAGGGCGTTGCGGACAATGGTCTGCAACCGTTTGGGGTCCCTGGCCTCTCCCCTGTTTTGGACGATCTGGCTGCCGAAATGGGCACAACGCGGTTCGATGTTCATCATTTCCCTCCTTCCGCCAGGTTGAGCACGCGCAATCGGCCAAAGCCGCGCGTGTTCATCCCGCCCACGCCCAGGTACTCCATCAGGCGCAACCCCTTTTCGACGTTGCCTTGCACCCAGGCAGGCGTCCGGTCCGCCGGGAAGGGTTTTGGCCCCGTCTTGTCTCCATCCCTGGTAGGAAAGACGTAATGCCGCGGGTTGTGATAGACCACGGGAAAGCGCAGCACCGTCCCGCGCGGCAGGGCCTCAAAGGTGAACAGGGCCTTGTCCTCCGCCGCGCCGGTGGCCGGATCAATGGAGACGGAGGTGCGCACCTCCAGATTGCTGTCCACCACCAGGCCAAAGAGATGGTCGGGCACCAGCACCAGCCGCTCGCCGATGCGGACCAGGTCGGCGGGCAAGCCCAGCGCGGTCCAGATGGCCTGGCCATCCAGGTCGCCCTCGGCTGCCTC
>QMOE01000372.1 GCA_003648125.1 Chloroflexota bacterium | reverse complement strand
GATGATGAACGATTTACGGTCGCGGCCAACTAGCAGAGCCAGGTCGTCGGGTTGTGCAGTTTGCACATTTCGTGTCTCCGCGCAACTATCCAGTTCTCATCTCACGTGCGCGGGCATAATTATAGCGCACTCTGACCATAGCGCAACTTTGTGTTTCACGAGTAGGCCGGACGGCCTCACAATTTGTGAAAATTGCAGTTTGACTTGAAAGCAGGATAGTGGTACACTAAGCACAGTCGATCGCCCTGATGGGCAGGGGCAAGCCTGGCCCCTACCCCACAATGTTGAGAAAATATGTACTGTGGGCTAACCACCGCAGTCATCCGTGTCGGTTGGCCAGTGAAGCAAAAGGGAGGATCACCACATGGCAGAAGATAAGAAAACGGTTATCTGCATTGAAGATGAGCCCGAAATGATTGACCTGATCAGACTGATCCTTGGGCGCAAGGGGTTCGATCTGATCGGCGCTATTGGCGGGCGGGAAGGCATAGATGCAGTGCGCCAACTCAAGCCCGACCTGGTGTTGCTGGACCTGATGATGCCGGATATGGATGGTTGGGAAGTCTACCAGCACATGAAGGCCGACGACGAACTGAAAAGCATCCCAGTTATTGTCGTCACTGCCAAGGCACAGAGCATTGACAAAGTATTGGGTCTCCACATCGCCAAGGTGGATGACTATGTGACCAAGCCATTTGGCCCACAGGAACTGCTGCAAAGCGTAAACAGAGTACTGGGGACCGAGTTCTGAGACTGGCGGTTCACGAATCGCTTTCAGATGCATCTGTCCTCGACGACAGAGTAGGCCCTACTCATTGGCGGGTAGGTAAGGTTCATTCTGGCGGGTGCAAAGGGCGGTGGTGACGGGATAACCCCAGAGCCATCGCCGCTTGATTTATGGAGAAAAGCGGGAGGTGAGCAATGGAACTCGTGATGGTATCAATTGAAAAGCCAGAGGCCGTGAATCTCATCCTGGGCCAATCGCACTTTATCAAGACAGTGGAGGACTTGCACGAGACGCTGGTGGGCGCTGTGCCGGGTGTAAAGTTCGGCTTGGCCTTTTGTGAATCTTCAGGCCCGGCACTGGTGCGCGCCAGTGGCACCGATGACGAGTTGGTCGAATTGGCAAAACGGAACGCGCTGGCGCTGAGCGCGGGACACAGTTTTATCGTTTTTCTGGGCGCGGGCTTTTATCCGGTCAACGTGTTGAACGCGATCAAGATGGTGCCCGAAGTGTGCCGCATCTTTTGCGCCACGGCCAATCCGGTCGAGGTTATCCTGGCCGAGACGGAGCAAGGGCGCGGCATCCTCGGCGTGGTGGACGGCGTCAGAACGAAAGGTATCGAGACGGAGGAAGACGTCAAGGAGCGCAAGGCGTTCCTGCGTATGATCGGGTACAAGGCGTAGGCTGTGGCTACCAATCCCGCGCTGGAACTGCTTCTGCGTGCCAACCAACTCAAGCGCGTACCACGCACCGGCTGGGTGATGCGCGGTGTGGCCGGCGCCGAGAGTGTGGCCGACCATAGTTTCGGCGTGGCTTTTATCTCCTTGATCCTGGCCGAGATGGTGGAACAATCTGTGAACGAGGCCAAGTTACTGACCATCGCGCTGCTCCACGACCTGCCGGAGAGCGTGATCGGCGATCTGCCCACGCCTGCGGCGGCCTACTTTCCTGCCGGCGCCAAGCGAAAGGCGGAGGCGGGGGTTCTGAGCAAGTTGCTGCACCGGTTGCCATGCGCCGAGCAATGGCACGCCTGGTGGCAAGAGTTCGAGGATGGAACGAGCATCGAAGGACGGCTCGTCCGCGACGCTGACCGGCTCGATATGCTCATCCAGGCTCACGTCTACGAGCAGACGACCGGCAATTGCCATCTGGAAGAGTTCTGGGATGGGTCAGACGCTTTGGCTTTTGAGTCCACTGCCGCACAGGTGCTGTACAAAGAGTTGATGGGGCTGCGCGAGCGGTCTACCTAGTGGGTGGGAATTCGTGATGCCCGACCGATTGATGTCCAGTGAACTGAAACACTTGCAACGTTATATGCCGTCCGGCTGGCGTGAGCAGGCCGAACCGCCTCTCATGCCAGACGAGGTGGCGAATTGTGTCTCTCACTTGCAAGCGCTGCTCTCGACCGTGGGCACCTACCTCCCCAGAGTCATCCTGGCCGACGATCGTGAGTTGCAAGTTGGCCGAGGCGTGTTCCGCTACGGCACGGCGCTGTTCGCCGACGTCTCCGGTTTCACCGCGATGACCGAGCACTTTTCTCGCGAGATTGGCCGCGAAGGGGCTGAGGAGATCACCCTAATCGTCAATCGTATCCTCGAAGCGATGAACGGTATCGCCATCCGGTACGGTGGTGACCTGTTGTTGTTCGCGGGTGATGCAGCGCTCAGTTTCTACCAGGGGGAAGAGCACGCCGCGCGCGCCTGCCGCGCCGCCTGGGAGATGCAGCAGGCGATGGGGGAGCAATTTGCCCGCGTGGAGACCTCATTGGGAGAGTTCCCGCTCCGCGTGTCTATCGGGCTGGGCAGTGGTGACGTCTTCCTGGTCAGTCTGGGCACGCCCGATAACGCCGCATACGCCGTGATGGGGCCAGCGCTGGCAGCGATGGGTCACGCTGAACATTTGGCCCAGGCCGGGCAGATTTTCATAGACCACACAACGCGCGAGTTAGCCGGTGCTGACCTCACCGTCGTTCCGATCAAGGAGGAAGGCTTTTTCGAGTTGCGCGGGACCGAACCGCGCCCCAGCACGGTCGAGCGCCCCGATTTACGCCTCGCGCCACCGGATGGTTCGCCTCACGCAACGTTGCGCTGGCTGCTGGCACGACTCGATGTCCTAGTCCCCTACCTGGCCCCCGGCTTGCTGGAAAAGTTAGTGCCCTCACCCGGAGAGATTGCTGTCGAAAGCGAACACCGGGGGGTGACCACGCTCTTCACCGACCTGCGCGGGGTAGACGAGTTGGTCGAATTTCTGGGGCCTGAACGCGAGTGGTTGCTTACCGAGGTCGTCAACCACCACTTTCTGGCGGTGCGAAACGTCGCCGAACGATACGAAGGAGTGCTGCACAAGGTTGGGGCCGGTCCGAGCGGGCCGCACCTGCTCATCACCTTCGGCGCGCCCAAGAGCCACGCCGATGATCCCGAGCGGGCGGTGCGGGCGGCGCTGGAGATGCAGAAAGCGCTCGTGGAGGTCAACCAGGAGATAGAATCGCTGATCGGCGACGCGCCGGATTTGCGGCGCCCGCTGCTGCGGCAAGCGATGGGCATCACCACCGGCTTTGTCTTTGCCGGCAGCGTCGGCTCGACCAGACGATGGGAGTACACCGTGATGGGCGACCTGGTCAACCTGGCCGCTCGCTTGATGGCAGCGGCCGCCGATGGGGAGATTCTGGTCGCCGGCAACACTGTGCGCCACCTGGGCGAGCGGTTCGAACTGCGTCCCCGGAAGCCGATGCGGGTGAAAGGGAAGAGCAAGCCGATATCCTACTCACAGGTGACCGGGTTGAAACAATTACCTCTCTTGTTGGGGACGGCCGAGGGGCGGATCGTGGGCCGCGAGGCTGAGTTGGAGACGGCGCAGGCTTTGCTGGAGGGAGTGAGCGAGGGGACGGGGAGTGTGCTGGCGGTATGCGGCGACGCCGGGATGGGCAAGACCCGGCTGACCCAGGAGATCGCGCAGCGGGCGCAGCGGCGCGGGATGCAGGTGATCGTCGGCTCGTGCCTTTCCTACGGCGGCGACATCCCCTACCTGCCGTGGGCCGACGTGCTGCGCGCCCTGTT
>QMOE01000371.1 GCA_003648125.1 Chloroflexota bacterium | reverse complement strand
TCGCCGATCAGATCGGCATTGCTCTCGATAACGCCCGCCTGTTGGACGAGGCTCGCCAGCGCGTTAAGGAGCTATCCGCTCTGCAAACCACCAGCATGCAAGTGTCGTCCACCCTTGATCTGTGGACGGCATTGGAGATCATTGTCTCCTCGACGTTGGAGTTGGCCGCCGCCGCCGTGGTGGAACTGTATTTGTACGACGATGAGAGTGACAAGCTCACTTTCGCGACGGCGCTGCGTAGGGATGGGAAGCAGACTCCGGTGAGCGACAATCCTCCGGGTGACGGGCCGATTGCCCTGGCGGCGCGCAGCGGTCAAATTTCGGTATTGGCGAGCCTGGTAGCCTCGGAATTGAGAGTGGACGAGTGGCAGGCTCACGGTATGAGAGCTATGGTCGCCTTGCCTCTCAAGCGGGCGACACGTGTCCTGGGCGTGCTCGCAGTCGCGTTTGATGCCCCCTCTTCCTTCTCCGACCACGAATTGCGTATCCTGAGCCTTTTAGCCAACCAGGCTGCCATTGTTATTGAGCGCACCCGTCTCTTTGCCAGGGAGACGCGCCGTTCGACTCAATTGGCCTTGATTAACCAGGTAGCCAGGCAGGCTACGGCGACGCTCAATTTGAACGAGATTCTGGATACCGCCGCTGCTGCCATCTGGCGCAGTTTTGCTTACTTTAACGTCGCGTTATTTCTAATTGACGGGGCGGCTCAAGAGGCGGTGCTGCGCTCTATCGCCGGCGGGTACGCTTCTGACGTGAAGAAAGGCCACCGGCGGGCGCTTGGGGAGGACGTGGTGGGGTGGGTGGCGAATATGGGGCAGACTTTGCTGGTGAACGACGTCGCCCAGGAGCCTCGCTATCGGCCTCTGGCGTTGACCACTAACCCAGTGAGTTCGGAACTCGCGGTTCCGATTATGCGGGGTGAGGATGTGCTTGGCGTCCTGGATATTCAGCATCTGGAACGGGGGGGCTTTGACCAGGAAAATGTCCAGGCTATGGAGATGCTGGCCGACCAATTAGCCGTCGCCGTCGAAAACTCGCGTTTGTACGAGGAGGCCCGCCGGCGGGTCGCGGAACTGACGGCCGTGCAGGAGATCAGTCTGCGTGTGGTCTCGTCACTCGACACCGGGTCTATTCTGGATACCGTGGCCCGCAATGCGTTGGAATTGACGGGCGCCGACGATGTCCACATCTTTCTTCAGGATGCAGATGACGGCGATCTCACGTTCGGTACTGCTTTGTGGCGCGATGCTCCTTCCCCGGTGAGCCGGGAGAGACAGCCGGATCGTTTCACCCGGGCCGTGCTCGAATCCAGCCGCTCAATGGTCATCAATCACGCTCGCGAGCATCCGTACTTTTCCGCACCTCAAGCCTTGAGGTTGGGGGTGGAGGCCATCGCTGGCTTTCCCTTGCTGGGAACCAGGAGCGTGGTGGGAGTGATGACCGTGGCCTACCTGCGCCCTCACGCTTTCGGCGAGGACGAGTTGCGTGTGTTGGGACTCTTGGCCTCACAGGCGGCGGCCGCGATCGCCAATGCTCGGCTGTACGAGGAGACGCGGCAGCGGCTGGAGGAACTGACCGTGCTGCACGAGGTGGCACTGGCTGCATCTTCTACATTGGCCCTGGAGGAGATCGCCGAGCGCGTCACGGCGGCTGTCGAACAGGGGCTGAATTGTGAGCACCTGCATTTGTTTCTGATCAATGAGGAACGAGGCACGTTAGAGTACATCGGGCGCGACGCCGAGATCGGAAAAGGGGAGCGCGAGTTACACCCGGGGCAAGAGTTGGCGGATTGGGTCGTCGAGCACGCTGAACCACTGCGAATCGGCGATGTCTCGCAGGATCAGCGCTATCTTGGGAAAACGTCTGATATTCGTTCGGCGCTGGTTGTTCCGCTCACGGTCGGGGAGCGTGTCATTGGAAGCATTAGCGCGACCAGTTCGCGTCACCAGGCTTTCAGCGCGGAAGATGAGCATTTGATGATCACGGTGGCGCGGCAACTGGCCGTCGCTATCGAGAACGCGCGTCTGCACCACGAGACCAAGCGGCAACTGGCGGACGTATCTGCTCTCTACCAGTTGGCCCGGCAGATCACCAGTCTCGATATTCAGGAGGTGCTCGATTCTATCTCCCGGTCACTGAAGCAGACGATAGGGTGCCGGGGATGTTCCATCGCGCTTTTGGACCCCATCAACAACGTGCTAGAGATTCGCGCCTCGGCGGGGATCGAAGATAGATGGAAGCGCGATTTCAAGTTACGACTGGGTGAGGGGGTGGCGGGCCGTGTGGCGCTGGAGGGCCGCCCGATCTATGTGCCGGATGCGTTGGAGGAGGTTGGTTTTGTTTTCTTTGACTCGTCCGTGCGGTCGCTCCTGACGGTGCCTTTGAGCTTACAGGATAGAGTGATCGGCACGCTGAGCGTGAATGACGATCAGCCCGCAGCTTTCAGCGAAGCTGATGAGCGATTGCTCACCATTGCCGCGTCGCAGGCGGCTATCGCCATCGAGAACGCCCGCCTGTATGCCCGGCTGGAGCAAAGGGCCAGAAACCTGGCGGAAGCGTATGCCGAACTGCAGGAAGCCGACCGACTCAAGGATGAGATGGTGCAGAACATCTCTCACGAATTGCGGACGCCGCTGACGTTCGTGAAGGGGTACGTCGAACTGTTGCTGGCTGGGGAGTCGGGGCCGCTTTCCGATAGACAGGAAGAGTACCTCAAGATCGTGGCTGACAAGACCAACGCTATCACGCGCCTGGTGAGCGACATCATATTCTTGCAACATGCGGACCGGGTGTCCGGCAAGATGACGTCTTTCTCGTTGACCAACCTGGCGCGGCGGGCATTACGGGGATGCGAAGCCACGGCGGAAGAGGCCGGGCTGACCCTGATGGCGGACTTTCCAGACGATCTGCCGCCCGCTGTCGGGGATGAGGGCCGGTTGCTGCAAGTGTTTGATAACTTGTTGAACAACGCGATCAAGTTCAGTTCCGCCGGGGGGAAAATAACCGTGACCGTCGAGGACATCGGTTCAATGTTGCGGGTATCTGTTTCCGACCAGGGGATTGGTATCCCCAAAGATCAGCAGGAACGGATCTTTGAGCGGTTCTATCAGATAGATGGCTCCACCCGGCGGCGTTTTGGCGGCGCCGGGCTGGGTCTGGCGATTGTCAAGCGTATTGTTGAATCTCACAACGGCAAAATCTGGGTCGAAAGCGAGCCGGGCAAAGGCAGCTCTTTCCGTTTCACGGTCCCAAAGTGCCGGGATTAACTGCTTAGGTGCCCGGCACTTACTGTCAGGATTAGCATACAGGCGATATGTGATGAAAGAACGCTCTACAGAAATTGCCAGCCTGCGCTCTCGATTGTACGCTTTGCCGAAAGTGGACTTGCACCGTCATATGGAGGGGTCGCTGCGGCTCCAGACCCTGGTAGATATTGCCCAGGAGCACGGGATTGACTTGCCCAGCTACGATATCGAGTACCTGCGCTCCTTTGCGACAGTGGCGAACCAAGCTCCAGATTTCCACGGCTTTATCAAAAAGTTCGAGTTTCTGCGGCGATTCTATCTCACCCCGGAGGCCGTGGAACGAGTGGCGTATGAAGCGGTGGCCGATGCAGCGGCCGATAATATAAAGTACTTGGAGCTGCGTTTCAATCCCGCTGCGTCAGCCCAGCGGCAAGATTTCCCTCTCGATCAGGTCGTCACATGGGTGTGTCGCGCTACTGCCAGAGCGCAGCACGATCACGATATATGTACCCGGCTGATTCTGCAGATTGACCGGAT